>JAHIVV010000093.1 GCA_018816525.1 Elusimicrobiota bacterium | reverse complement strand
CCATATTTTGATATTGGAGCGGACATGGTAAACATTTTAAAGTAAGCCGTCATTTATCTGAAGGAATGCGACAATATAAACATAGCCATCCTGTCCGCATAAATTTTGAAATCTCAAACTATGGAAAATTAAGCCAGGCCTGTGCTTATTTTATAATTCAAGCTCTATCCCATAAAGATCCTGTACAATGTCGCGCCACTGGCCTAAAGGCCTATCTTTATCAAATGCAAACTCTAATGCACCTTTTATCTCCCATTTTTTACGGAACGTGGGCCAGGTTAACATATAATATTGAGCCCGTTCCTTTATAGGGGTCCTTGTGTCTCGCAGACTTTTAGGAAGATACGTTTGAGACGTTCGCATCAAGCACATTGCCATCCGAAGGTATCGTCTGCTCATACCAAAATCTGCATGCTGTCCTTGTGCACCTCGTCGCTTGTGATCCAGCTTTAACTCTTCAGGTCCATTTATCCCTATATGGTAACCCGATCTTACAACATAGTCTTTCAGGATACGATTGCAGCGTTTTGCCACTTTTCTAACTTGAGTTTTGCCCTGGACCCCACCGGTTTGTTTAATCCTTGGAATAATACCGGCATATGAAACCAGCTGGCTTAAAGATTTCTGTCTATCAGGATCACCAATCTCAGCACAAACACCAGCAGCTAAAACGATTCCGATACCCCGGATACTGGTCAAAAAAGCACCAGGAGTCTGGGCTAAATGTTCAGCAATTTCTTTTTCCAACTGCTGTATATTCTCCTGAAGGCATATATAAAGCTTGACCTGTTGTTGCAAAGCAAGCTGCAAGGTTGCAATATATTTTGCCGGAGGTTGGAGAACCTGGGACGTATATTTCTGGAGGTGTTCCGCACAGTGATCAGCATGATGGACTAAATTTCGGGCGAGAAGCCTCGATAGTGTTGAGCGGCTACGTTGACGGATTTGGTGTACACTAAACCGATTGCCCATCAACGCTAATGAACCCTTTGAGAACGGAAAAATCCCGCTTTTTTTCTCGTCCAAAAATCCAGGGAAAATCTGATCAACAAGGAAGTGAATTCTACGTTTAACCCCGGTTGCCATTTGAACCAGTTTTCGTCTTTGCCGGACAAGCATTCGTAAATTCCAATAGATACCGGTTTGAGCAGGAGAGCAGTTTCCTTTGCAGCTAAGAAGCATTTTACAGATCCCCAGTAAATCCAGGATATCCGTGCTTGCCTGTTTGTTGTCACGATGCTTCTTTGCATCACAGGCGTTTACTCCGGCAACCACCCAACTGTCTGAACGTAAAGCTGCAATAACCTTAAGGTCACACGTAAAATTATCAGCATAAGAGCCGCAGTCTTCACCTCCGAAAAAGACATGCTGAAGTTTAATGCCACGATGCTGGCAAGATTTTTTAACCTGATCCACCAGATAATTTTTGCCTTCCAATGAATTCTTGACTGAAAAAGGTTTTCGTAGGATATCACCGTTGCCATTGCAAAACATAACAACATGATCTTTTTTTGCATAATCCATTGGAATGCACATAGCTTTGTTCCTTTCCCCTGCAGACTCAAAAAGACTAAGAATTTCTTGACTTTGATTCCGATAAATGTTTTGTTTTTTCATGGGGTTCCCCCTCCGTAAATTGTTCAACTGCTTTATTGCAGATTGATCCTAAACTATATCACCGATTTAGTTCGGATGATTCTTTTTAGGGGGAACCCCTCCTTTCATTCAATGGTATTTTGAGCTACGATAATGCAAATATTGAAAATACCAAAGGATAGAATCGTGAGTGCGTGTGAGGTCGATTGAAAGGCTCCCACACACTCACGATATCTATTCCTTTCAACGTACCAATATATAAAAAACACGGCCCGCACTTAACTGCAAAAAAACCGCTCTATCATCTAAATTCCCAATCCTGACATCTTTTTACCCTGTTTGATTTTGGACACCTGACGTGGGAGGACATGGGAATAGAATAATTGTCCCTTTTTCAGAAACAGCAAATGTCATTTAGTTTTACTTTTTTGATAATCTTTTTTATAAAACATCTATATTTTTAAACCCGCGCGATAAGATTTTTTTTATTTTTTTATAGGGGATTTGGATCATGCCCATAACAGACCATAAAAATTATTCTTTTTCGTTCAGTATGATAGACATTAAAAAAATTGATCCTTCACCCTATCAACACCGCAAATACTTTGATGAAGAAAGTTTAAGAGAACTTGGCGCAAGTATTTTACGTGATGGATTGATTGAACCGGTTATAGTTCGGCCGCAAAAGAATGGCAGGTTTCAGCTT
>JAHIVV010000092.1 GCA_018816525.1 Elusimicrobiota bacterium | reverse complement strand
TATGTTATGCCTACAGCAGGCGACGCTTTAGCTTTAAGCGATACTATTATTGATACATCACAAGGTGGAGGCGGTGGTTCAGGCATTCAGCCTGGAGTTGGAACTGGATTAACCGTTGCTTTATCAGCAGACACAGCTGCTTCAGGCAATGTTATTGCTGGTCAAGCTTTGGCAAATTTAGCATCATTTAATTTTACTGCTGCTAATGACGGCGCTGTTAAAGTAAACACTTTAAAAGTAAAGAGAATTGGCATTAGTCAAGATCAGACTTTATCAAATGTTTATTTATACGAAGGCAACACAAGATTGACTGATTCTGCTTCCGTTAGTAGTGGAATAATTACTTGGTCAAATGTAGCAGGACTTTTTGAAATTCTTGCTGGCACAACCAAGACTATTACTGTCAAATCAGACATTCTTCTCGCAGGCAGTGGTGAAATTATTGGTGTAGCCATTAATGCTACTTCAGATGTAATTACTAATGGAGCTTCTGTTAATGGTTCGTTTTCTGTAAGTGGAAACCAGATGAGTATAGTCCTCGGCGCCAATTTAGCTGGTGTTGTTATGGGGACTGCTTTGCCAAGCACAGCAGATGTAAGTCCAGGCGACACTGACGTTACAGTATTTAAAAGCTCGGCTACAATTACTAATCATAATGTTAATTTAAAGCACTTAAGATTAAGAGAAATTGGTACAATATCTGCAGGCGATTTAAACAACTTCAACTTATATGTTGGAGGTAATAAAGTTGCCGGACCGGTTGAAATGTCAAGCGACATGTATGTTACTTTTGATCTTTCAGCCTCTCCAGTTAGTATTATAACTGGCATTAAAGATATTGAGGTTAGAGCTGATATTGTTGGAGGTTCTTCAAAGACATATTCATTCTCTTTGAGATATGCTGTTGACATTATAGTTGAAGATGCTGAATATAATGTTCCTGTAACTACTACAGGTATTCCAGCCACGACTGGCACTCAGACTATTTCTTCAGGCTCAATGACTGTTGCAAAAGAAAGTACTTCACCTTCTGGAAATGTTATTAAGGATGCTTCAAGCGTTACTTTAGCTAAATATACATTAACTGCTTTTGGCGAACCAATTAAAGTTGAAACTCTTACAGCTAAGATTGCTTCCAATAATAGTTCTATTGGCAACTTAAGAAATGGTAAAATTATGATTAATGGCGGACAATACGGAAGCACTGCAAATTTAACAACAGCCGGCATGTCTTTTACAGTTAATTATACAGTCAATCCAGGCACGCCTGCAACTGTTGAAATTGTTGCTGATATCTACGATAATGATGGAACAAATAATGTTTCCAGTACTAGCACTCTTATTGCTTCATTAGTAACAGGCGCAAATAATGGGCAAGCGCAGACATCATTATCGTTTGTAAATGTGCCTACTAGCGACACCTCAGGCAATCAGATGGCTGTAGCTATTGGATCCCTTGTAATGTCTAAAACAGGCACTTATGCAAATCAGACTACTGTTATTTCACAAACAGCATATAAATTAGGCGCGTTCACATTAACGGGCAATAGTTCAGAGGCAGTTAATTTGAATACGATTTCAATTGATTTTAGCACAACTACAGGCACTACATTTACATCTGCTGATTTAACTAATGTTTATGTAAAATATGGCGCAACTCAGACTTCAATTAAACCAACTGTAAACGCAACTGCAAACACTTTTTCTATTAATAAGACCTTAGAAAAAAATAGTCAGTTAACTGTTGAAGTGTATACAACAATCGGTTCAACGATTAATGCTGGTGATGCGATTAAATCCACTGTTACTATTTCCGGCACAACTGCTAGCTCAGCTACTCCAGTAAGTACTGGAGCAATTGATGGTCAGACAATCACTGTAGGGACCGGTTCTATTGCCGCTACTCTTGATGCTTCTGCAGCAACAGCGAAAATTGTTGCGGGAAATTCTACAGGTCTTGATGTAGCCGCTTTTAAATTTAGCACGGTTTATGACAATTATACTTTAACTGAGGTTGTTGCGACAACAACTGCATCAGGTAATACTGTTATTGCCGAAGCTAGTTTATATAATGGAAATACGTTAGTTTCAACAGGCAATATTAATGACACAACGATTACTTTTCCAATGTCATTAGCAGTTGCTGCTAATTCAAGTAAGATCTTGACTGTTAAATTAGCTTTAGGCGGAGTTGGATCGGGTGCGGGTACAAGCGGTGCTAACGTCCAAATTACTCTTGATTCATACAAGGCTAATAACTCAGCCGGAGTTGAAACGCAAGGAACTGCAAATGTAGATGGAAATTCTGTTTATGTTTACAAGACAATTCCAACTATTAGCAATGTTACATTACCTTCAACCTTATTAGGAGCAGGCACTCAAACATTGGCTAAATTTACTGTAGCAGCTAATGCCACTGGCGCTTTAGCATGGAAGAAGATTAATTTTACCGTAAATAAAACAGCCGCAGAAGCTATTACAGTTGGAAAAGTATATGACGAATCCAATATTGAAATTGCCGGTACAGCCATTATCAATACTCTTGGCACTGGTAGCACAACCGGGTCAATTGTATTCGTTGCTGATAATGAACAGTTAGTAAGTGGTTCCAAAACTTATGTTTTGAAAGCTACTATTGGTGGAACAATTGCAACTGGAGACAACATCCAGACCAGCATTGCTCAACCTTCAAGCTTTGTTGCTTCTGACACTTACGCTATTGTTGCTGCGACCACAGCTTCATTCGTATGGTCAGATCAATCAGCAAACAGCCATTCAGTTACTACAAGTGATTGGATTAATGGTTATTTAGTAAAGAATCTTCCAACAGATTCTCAGACTTTAACTAAGTAAATCAGGCACTCAAAGTTTCGCGATAGCTTTATAAAAAAAATCGCCATTTGCGTTGTAGAGACGAGGCAATGCCTCGTCTCTACGCGGGTCAAAATCCCAGTTAGATAATTGGGGCAAAAAACCCTCCCGGTTTATTTCGGGAGGGTTTTTGTTTTTGGAAATTGTCTGAACCACTGATTTTCACATGATTTTA
>JAHIVV010000091.1 GCA_018816525.1 Elusimicrobiota bacterium | reverse complement strand
GAAATATTCTGATAATATTACTTCCCTTGGGCCTGAAGTTTGTGCCGCATTCTCTGAAATGTGTTCCCTTAAGAGATTCTGGGGAATATTTTTCTGCAGAACAGCCAGAATTCTTAGTATATTTATGCCATTTTTTAATTCCTGATTTAATTCTTTCAATGTGGTTTTTGTCGTTTGCTTGGGAAATCCACCTTCACTAAGTTCTTTCATCACTCTTTTCAAATATAGTTCCTGCTCCTCAGTAAGTTGTCTCATATCCTTTGAAATCGCCTTAAGAATCCTTAACACCTGTGTAGCAGTATCTCTGCCGCCAGTTGCTTTCAATTCAGGTAATTCTTCTGCTGTGGCTGTTTCGAATGCTTTTTTATTATTTTCTAATAGTTCATAGAAACCGGCGTCTAATTTCTCACGTTTAATGGTTGAGTCTGCTTCCAATAATTTCGCAGTTGAAATAAAATCCAGCTCCTTCGTGTCTTGTATATTTGTATGGAAAAACTTCTCTAATTTCCCTTTACGGAAATAAGTCAATAAAGCATTTTTATTGTTCTTTTCAAGCCGTGCAGTCCGCGCTTTTTTGGGTAATCGTTTTATTCTTTCAAATAAATCAGGATTTTTGTCTCTGATATCTCTTATTATTTCCAAATATTTAAGCTCGCTTTCTTGAGTTTCATCTTCACCAGTAATCGTTTTCTTGGATGTCAGACGACTGAACAATTCATGGGACTCTACGGATTCACCTTCCGTAAGCAGTCTTGCATCACTCCCCAATAGGGTTATAAAAGCATGTATTTTTGCTTCTGCTGCTTCTTTAAGCTTTATCTGGTCATTGGATTGTTTAGTAGGAAAGAAGTTAAAAGTATAGATATTCTTGAATTTTGTATCAATACGGTTTATACGGCCGACTCTCTGCATTAGCCGGGTCGGGTTCCAGGGAATATCATAATTTATTACTATATTTGACCGGTGAAGGTTTACGCCTTCTGATAATACTTCTGTGCTGATAAGTATCTCGTAATCATTCTTAGGATTGCGGGATGCCGGGTCAAAATTCTGAATTACTTCATCCCGGATTAATGAACTTGACTGGCCGGTAAATGTAAGAATTTTCACGGATAATTTATCTTTAATTATTCCTGAAATATAATCGGCCGTCTCTTTTGATTCCGTAAAAACAATTAGTTTATTATCTTTCAGAAGTTTGTTAGTAGATAATATATCAATAAATTTCAGGAGTTTAGGGTCACGCTTAACATTATCCCAGAGTTTTTTGATTTCTTTCAAAATCGCCAAATCCTTATGTAGCTGTTCTTTGAATTCTTTTGTAAAGTCTTTGGCAGCATATACTCTTGCTTTATCTTCATCAATTAATTTCTGTATAGCTTCATCATTACCTTCATCAAGCAGTTCAAAAATCTTGTTTGTGTGTTTTTTGCTTACATAAACCTTGCCTTTTTCAAATTCTTCAAGGAATCTCTCATAAGAAGATATAAACCGGCCCACTGAATTATTGAAAGCATAGAAACTGCTTTCAAGTCGTTTTATGAGTAATATTCTCATAAATTTACCCATGTTCCGCTGTGATAATTCTTCCGGCTGGGTTAATACACCTGTGTAATAAAGCAAAGGAGTATAACGGGCATATTTGAAATCTTTCGCTATAAGTTCAACTGTCTTGTTGAATATACGGTCTTCTTCATTGCTTAACTCATAAAAAACTGGCTCCGGATCTGCAACATCAGGGAATTTAAGCCCCTGTTTTTTTAAATCATTCACAAAATATTTCTCAATCTCTGTTCTTGTCCTTCTGACCATAAGATATTTAAGGACATTTTCTCTGATTTCTTTTGCATTATCCTTGGCAATTTTGATGTATTGCGGCAGATTTTTCTGCCTGTCAAGCCCCTTAAATCTTTTCTCAAGTTTCAGGAAAAATGATTCTAAGTTTGGAAGATTGGGGATTGTACTCTTTTTAGCTTTTTGAAAGAGTTTTATCTGGCTTAAAATATCCCTGGGAAAGTTATTATAAGGCGTAGCAGTAACCAATATAACCCTCTTGCCTCTGCATATCTGGGCAAGTTTCTCATAAGTTATATTTGTCTCTGACCTGAACCTATGTGCCTCATCTATAAAAACATTTTTATACTTATCTGTTCCTTTTTCTATTAAAGAGTCCAATTTCCCAATGGATTCAAAATCAGCAGGTACCTTAAAATCTGAAAATATGTTTCTCCAGGAACCCGGGTTACTCTCTTCTAATAGGATGGGTGGCGCTATAACAAGATTCCTGCCGTCAAGTTGGTTAGCAAGCATAGCAGAAACATAGGTTTTACCAAGGCCGACTACATCTGAAATAAAAACTCCGCCATATTCTTCAAGTATTTTCTTGGCATTCAAAACTGCCTGTTCCTGATATTCCAATCGCTTGAAATTCTCTGGGATATATCTAAAGAAAACATCTTCAGGTTGGCTGATTTCATCCTTAAAATACTCATAGAGAAATTTTAGGT
Organism: Elusimicrobiota bacterium; assembly: GCA_018816525.1. NCBI lineage: Bacteria > Pseudomonadati > Elusimicrobiota > Elusimicrobiota bacterium. The sequence goes on along the minus strand of JAHIVV010000091.1, from coordinate 2,909 downwards.
ATAATTCATGGGGAGTAATTGTATTATTTAACCAGGTCTTTGTTTGAATTGTTTCAAGGTATTTGTCTTTTACATCTACAGAATTCTCCCATAATTCATTGAATTTATTTAAAGCAAAGTTATAGTCAGAACTATTTTTGAGTTCAATATTGAATTCTAAATTATCAATGAGTCCTGCTTGGGTAAAATTACTTGAACCGGTTATTACTCTGCCAGCATCACGGTCACTTTCAGAAAAAGTCATTATATAGACTTTCGCATGTATGTTTTCTGATGGGTAGGCTCTTATTTGTAATTTTCCACTATTAAGCCATTCTATGAATTTAAGCACACCCTCTTCTATGTCTTTTTTATCTTCGGAGTTCTCCATTTCATTTGTTACTTCGTGAGAGAATTGCTCTTTTGCTTCGGCGTGCGAGAATTTAATGGCTTGCTGTTCTGAAACCTGGGTTTGTTTAATAAGGTTTAAAGTCTGACGGTTTGTTCCGATACCAATTAAAATTCGTATTTTCTCTGTTTTTTCTAAGGTTTTGTATAAAGCATGAAAGCCGCTTGTGTAAAAATATCCTACTAGAACATCAAAAAATCTGGTATCTTTAATAAGAATATTAAATCTGTCTAAAAGAGTTCTATTCCCTTCGTTCGTAATGAATGTTAAATCAGAAATTATTCTTTTCTCGACCATGCTATTATCCGTTCACCAATTTGTCTATTTTGACCTTGAGTGCCCCGGCTATCTTTCTCCGTCTTGAGAAAACAGCCAGGATTTATAACCGTAAGAACCTTACTGTCTTTTTTCATCCTTGATAACTTCCCAATTGCCACCTTTACGTGCGCCCACCCGCTTTAAAAGACCTTTATTTTTCAGGTTTTCTATATCTCTTTTAATTGTTTTGTCATTAACTTTTAAAAGCTTTGATAATTGAGGGATGGTAATCTTATTATTTTTTGCTATTTGCAACAGGATAATATCATTTCTTTTTTCAGGGACATTTATAGGGACATTTTCAGGGACATTTATGGGGGCACCAGATGACTTAGCCCCGAACTTGAACATTATCCTGTAATAGTCAATGTCGCCTGTTATTTCTGGTTTGTTTTTGTAGTAACTCTGCCAGCCATTAAACATTTTATAGAAACCGGAACCTATAGTATCAGCCAACCGGATATACCTGAACGCCTTTGCAACTATAGGGTTTCTGGGTTGGGAAAAGCCCTCTTTCAGTATGTCCTCGATGCTTTTTGGCAAAGTCCCAGGATTGAAGAATTCAATCCTGTCAGAAAATACTCTCACCCTGGGAACGATGGCGCTGTAGTAATCCGAATGTATAAGCATATTCACAAGGGCTTCCCGGATTGCCTGCAATTGCGGTGGATTGTTGTCTCCAAATGGCCCTACGAGTTTAAAAGGGACATCTACTCTCTTTGAAAGCCTGTCGTAAATATCAAAGAAAGACCTGTAGATGTTCTGTTCAGAGGTCAACCTGTAAGTGTATCTGGTTGGGCCGTCTTCATAAGATATTCCGGGGATTTCCAGGTAATCAATGTGATAATTGGAAAATGTATGGGCAAGCGGCAGGTCTTTGCCAAACAATAGCAATCCGCCGTATGTGACCCTGTCTTTTATTGTAACCCGTAAACTATTGAGAAAAGCCGCGTCAGAGAGTTCGTTAAAGTGGTGCCCTTCATTAACCGTTTTAAAGTACTGTCTATAACCGTCTATAGACTTCTTGTCCAAATCTTTTATTGTATATTTTGTACGTTCCTGGTCTTTTTCTTCAAACGAGGAATTCCTGTACAGTGCGTCAATTTCTTCTCTTGTTGCCCGCTGGTCTCCGCTGCCAGTCCTGATAAAAGCGTTAGTGACAGCGTTAAAATAGACTGGTTTATCTTTGGCTGAAACCGATGGAATATAAAATCCGAATATTGTTTTATTGTTAATCCTGTATTTTTTGCATTTAACTGGTATTTTCTTATTGAACTTATCCCCGCGGAGAGCAGTAAGAAAGTCACTTTCAATCTTTACAGGATTATCAATGCCCATTATATCATACGTATTGCCTGACTTTGATACTCCAAGTATAAGCCAACCACCTGCAGTATTTGAAAAAGCGCTGACAGTCTCCCAGATATTTTTTGGAAGGTCTGACTTTGCTTCTTTAACCTCAAAATCTTCCCATTCTATATCCTGCAATTTTTTTATTAATTCCTGTTTGTTCATTTTATTATCCGTTCACCAATTTGTCTATTTTAACCTTTAATGCACCAGCGATCTTCCCAATAGTGTCAATCCTTGGGTGCTTAATATCGCCGATTTCTATCTTGTTTAATGTAGTATAAGGAATGTCTGCCTTCCGTGCAAGACCGTCTTGCGTAAGTCCTCTTAATTTTCTGTACTTTCTTATTTTATGACCAATCATCGATTTTTCCTAATATTCTATAAAAAACCTAATATCTTATTCCTTTTCACATCAATTACAGCAGAAACAACTCTAACTTCCATTCCATTGGGCATCTGGCTTGTTTTCCGGCTTATAGAAATATTAGATACTGTATAACCGTCAATACTAGATGTCAACTTAACAGAGTCATTTTCATAAATATCTTTTACTTTATCGTTGTTGAATATAAAAGTGCCATCTTTTTCTGTATTAAGGCTACAAAGCTGGTTATTATCAAATAACAAGTCTATTTTTTTATTATCTACAGGTTTTAGATTTTGATCACGCACACTTCCTTGTAATGTATAAATTGGAGATCCCATTATTCCTCCCTCAATTAAGGCAAATTATATTCGAAAGTGCTATTTAAAGGATTAAATTTCTTCTTACCCAGTTCTTTCCCGTTTTTATCAAAAACAGTGATAGAATCTAATGCATTCGGTATTACTTTTATAGCATATCTATTAT
>JAHIVV010000090.1 GCA_018816525.1 Elusimicrobiota bacterium | reverse complement strand
TAGTTAGTGAATTGAATACAACCGATTCATCAAGTATTGACTGGCCCGCAGCAGGAATTCCGAGCGGGATATATATTTATGTTATTACGAATGACAAAAAAGAGAAGAAAACAGGCAAGCTGGCGGTAATTAAGTGAGGGTAAGTTAGACGAGGAGAAAAATTATGATTTTCAGTAGGTATAATTCAATTTTGTTGGGATTTTTGATTGTTCTTTTTCATCTTTCTTTTTTAAACGCTAATCCAGTTATTTCAACCAGCACCTTCAAAACTTTCGCTATTGCCCAAAAGCCATATACCTATACTATTCAAGCGACAGGCAGCGGGACACTTGCGTATTCTTTGGTTACCTATCCGGAAGGTATGACTATAAACGGAAGCACTGGCTTAATAACCTGGACACCGGCGCATAACCAAGCCGGAGACAATAATGTTACAGCGTGTGTAACAGATACCAATGGAAGCACAGATACGAGTTTTGTGGTTTCAGTAATGGGTATTCCGGACACGATGATTGACAATCTGAAAAATATAAATAAGGGCTGCAGGGCCAGGCCCTTTGCCATGTTTAATATAGGGGATAGTATTACAGCGGCAAGCGGGTGGTGGTATGCCCTCTGTCCTGCCAATGGAGGAAGCGCCGGAAAGATTAATTATCCCTGGTATTATAACATTATTAGTAATTTTAATATTAGAGTCGCTGCTCCTGGCATGAAAGCAGAATTTCCTTTTCTTGACTACTATGGAAGCGGTGTGACCTATATAGACACAAGGGTATCAGAATGGTATCCTGAAATAACAACTGTTTTATACGGGACAAATGACGCTATTGGAAGGGAAGGTATAACGAAATATAAGACGGACATGCAAAGTATATTAAACTATTTAACCGCTAAAAAAATCATTCCTATTTTAGTTACACCGCCGCCAATCAATGATACCAATACCAAGATAAGCGACCTACAACCTTATTTGACTGCGGTAAAAGAACTTGCTTCTACCAACAATATACCCGTGATAGACTTTTTTAATGCCATCCTCACTGAGCGCCCTACTGATTGGTATCCCGTTATGATTCCTGACGGAATTCATCCGGGCGGCGCCTATGATAATGTCAATATGGATGAAACAGCGATTCATAATGATGGCGAGTGCCTGGTAAATTATTTAATGTGCAGAATGTATGAATTTATTTCGTCCCGCATGCTGGATGAAAATTACCGGGCCTGGGTTGGAATACCGGAGACCATATATGTGAGAAACGGCGAGAACCTGAATTACAATCTCATAGAGATACTTAATGCCGGCAAACTGGGAATTACAGTTAACTTAACTTCTGATTTCGGGACAGTTACTCCTTCGCAGAAAGATTTAGCGTCTCAGACGAAGTCGTTTGCCACTTTGAGCGGCGGCGCCATAACATCAGACCGTGTGGTGAGTGTAACCGCAGCTATATCCGGGCAAAGCATAGTATATACCAGCACAACACAAATCAAAGCAATTGATTTATGCGGTAGTTTTTCTGATAATTTTGAAACAGGCGATTTTTTGACAAATTGGGAAAAGTCTAAAACAGGCGGAGTATGGTCAACCCAATCCGTAGATGGCAGTAATGTATTGAAATTTCTGGGCCCAGGTTTCCAATTTAGCGCGATAAATCGTTATGGTACAGATACTTCTGCCGGCTATGTAAGATTAAAAGATAAAATTTATAAAGATTTCTCAATTTCTTTTAGAAGTAAGGATGATTCCACTACCAGTAATGAGAGAGGATGTAGTATTATTTTTGGATATCAGGATCCGAATAATTATTACTGGATTAACATATCCGGGGCAGGTAGAATATACAAGAGAGTAAATGCTGTTACCGGGCCCCTTAGCGGGAGTAGTTATGATTTTAATTATACTGGCAGTGTCTGGCATAATATTGCGCTTTCAAGGCAGAATGGCGAGATTAAAATAAATTATGACGGAAGCGCAGTGCCAGCCCTGACCTGCACAGACAATGACTTTCTATACGGGAAAATAGGCATAGGCGTAGAGGCTGATACATCGGGAAGCCAAACCGTATATTTTGATGATGTCTCAATTCAGCTTTTATCATCTTCACCGATTATTGTAACATCTAATCTCCCTAATGCTATAGTGGTGCAGTCCTATACAGCCACAATAGCAGCTTCCGGCGGGACAGCACCGTATACCTGGCTAGCTTCTTCCCCTTTACCCGCTGGTTTAACTTTAAGCACTGCCGGAGCAATTTCCGGTACACCGACAGCGGTAGGTTCCACTACAACGACTTTCAAGGTAACAGATTCGGTCAACGCGATAGCAACAAAAGATTTGTGTATTACTGTGCGGCCCGTTCCGCCCCTGACGATTACCACTGCAAATTTAACTGATGGCGGAGTAAGTTCTGCTTATAACGCCACTTTAACCGCTACCGGCGGGACAGGACCATATACCTGGACAGCAGTAACCGGCAGCACCAGTTTGCCGGCAGGTTTAAGTTTATGCTCAACAGGGACAATATCCGGCGTAGCGTCATCTTCCGGCACATATACATTTACAATAAAAGCGCAGGACTCAACGGCACCAACTCCATTAGAATCAACCAAACAGTTCAGTATAACAATAAATCCAGCGCCTGTAACAGATGGCTATAGAATCAGCGGATATGTGAAAGCTACAGATACTCAGCAGGGAATAGCT
>JAHIVV010000089.1 GCA_018816525.1 Elusimicrobiota bacterium | reverse complement strand
TCAGGGATTATCTGCGCACCAAGGGCATTGAGCCAGGCATTGTCATTTCTTAACAATTCAATGTCCTGGAGGCAGGTGCCGCCGGCAAGGATATTATAGGCCATATTGGCAACATGGTCTGATTCATGATAAGGCAGATGGCGTTTGAGCAGTTCAAGTTGCTTATCAATTTCTTTTAAAAGACCAGTCTTTTTTGCCAGCATATGAATCAAGCCGATACCGCCATGGGAAATACCTTGAAGACGACCGTCAACCTCATATCGGATATTGGATGCTTTCAGCATGGGTGCGGCCTGTTCACTCCAGTTCCTTTTTTTGAGCTTTTTACTTATTTTTTGCTTGCGTTTTGTCAATTTTTTAGCGATATTCTTTTTCACTCGAAACGTCCTTTCATGATTGTATAATAAGTTCTCTTAAACTCAATATACACTTTATTGACAGGCGTTTCGAGCTTTTTTTATCATTTTTATTGCTTAAATCAAACTTGTTTTGGGTTTAACCGGTTCAAGTTTTTATTTTAAAATTACCAGTGAAAATCCGGGCTGTAGAATCTATCTGTAATTTTCAATGATTTTTGTCAATACGTGATTTCCCGGGCACAGATCCTTTTCTGTTAGAGCGTTCAGGGGTTTGTCTGTGGTCTCGAGGATATCATGTGTGTCCTTGAGCGTTTCGTTGACGTGAAGGATTCCCGTGAGGATCTGTCCTTTTTCACGGCACTGTTCCATGGCTTCAAGGGAAGACAGTCTTTGGGTCACATCAAAGGAATTGTCAGTTTTATTATGATAGAAAACATGATATTTACCTTTTGCGGGCTTTTCTATAGACTATATTTTTTTCTCTTTTTCCTATTGCAATTACCAGCACATATATTTCTTCGTCGATCACTTGCATAGACCAGACGATAACCGCTTGTTCGAAGTTTAATTTTATAATGATTTTTAAAACCAGAGAGTTTACAACTAATGACATGTGGTGCGTCAAGGCGTTCTTCTAATTTCTTTTTTTAGCTTAGCCTGAATAGTATTGTCGAGTTTTTTCCATTCCTTGAGTGCTGCCGGGAGGAATTTTAATTTATAACTCATCTAATATCACTTCTACAGCTGAAGATTTTTCATTTTGACGTTCTTTGATGATCAACCCCAGTTGATAGTCTTCAATTTTTTCAAGCAGTGCTTCATAAGTTTTAGCCGGGATTAAATAGGCCGTTGGCCTATTATGATTTAGAATAGCGATTGGTTCGCCATCAGACTGCTCAATAAGAGCAGATGGATTTTTCTTAAGTTCTGAAATGCTTGCGGAATAATCTGCTATAGTACTCCAACTTTGGTTTTTCAGGCACATTATTTGCAGGCACAGGTATTCAAAATAAAAAACAAAATTATAGACATTCATTATGATCATTGATACATACATGATGCAACCAATTACTCAAATGACTTGGAGATGCTTATGGATGTATCAAAATACCAGTTTGGCGATGATGAAATTGACCAGTTACATAAATGTCGGGACAATCAACCTGACATACGACTAAAAGTAAGATTTATGGCACTCTTAATGCTGGCCGAGGGGGTTGAACTTAAAACGATCGCATCTATCATCGGCAAATCTATTAAGACCATTGAAAACTGGCACTGTCAGTATGAAAAAAAAGGTATCAATAGCTTAAACTCTTTTCAATACAAGCCGAAACAATCGTATTTGACTTCAGAGCAAATCGATCAAGTTGCAAGCTGGGTAGGAGAGACTAATCCAGGAAAAACTAAAGAAGTCAGAGAATATATCAAAGAACATTTTAAGGTTGTTTACAGCAATGAAGCTGTAAGAAAATTACTTAAAAAAAAGGGGCTTAAGGTTTTAAGGCCCAAGGTGGTGCCTGGCAATCCTCCCAGCGAAGAGGAGCAAAAAAAAACATCGAAAACTATTTTGAAATGAAACGTACAAGCGAATCAGGAACTGTGTTTTTGTTTGGAGATGGTATGCACTTGATCCATCAGAATATTCCGGGGCTGTGCTGGGGAGATCCAAAAAATCCACCAATGTTAAAAACCAACACAGGTCGTCAACGACTAAATATATTGGGAGCGTATAACCCGGATTCACACTCGTTTGTTCATCTTACCGGAGAAGAAAATTGCGATGCACAGCGGGTTATTGAATATTTCGATGTGATTATAAAAGCATATCAACGAGCCCCTGGAATCGTACTTATTTTGGATAATGCCAGTTATTTTAAAGCGAAAATTGTTACAGAATGGCTTGAAAAACACCCTAAACTCAAATTGGAATTTCTACCACCGTATGCGCCAAACCTTAATTTGATTGAACGTTTCTGGCGTTTTGTCAAAGAACATCTTGTAAAAAATAAGTACCATAAAAAGTACAAATCATTTCGCGCTAAGGTATTTCAATTTCTCAACCATATTAATGAACATGCCAATGAGTTGAAAACATTAATGGTGGAAAAATTTGAAATTGTAAAAATAAAAGCATAAACTATGCCAAGAAAAACCTAAGTTGGATCACTATATCATATTTTGTTTGTTGCCATTGCGTTTGAGCCATTTCGAATCCTTTGAGTTCTTTCTTGGTGAAACACGCTTCGATCGGTCTTGCTTGGCAAAACTTATTCATGGTTGTTACAACTTTCGACAAGTCAGTTGCACGCGTTAGGTCGTTTTGCTCCGCATTGGAAATCGATGTGCAAAGAAAGAACACGAACGCTACTATGACAATACAGTAAAGTCGAAATAGTGGAATTGCATTCATGACAGAACCT
>JAHIVV010000088.1 GCA_018816525.1 Elusimicrobiota bacterium | reverse complement strand
CTGTCTGCGCCGTCAGTTGGTTAATGTCGTCTGGATGATGCTGAAACACAAAACCGAGTATCATTGGCCTGTTGTTTGATTAAACAAATTATTTACAAAATCGCTTGACTTTTTCTCATAGCGGATCTCTTCCTTTTTGCTCTTTTGCTTCAACGCTCGCAAAGCGAGCGAAACGGCGAGGATTTTTAAAAAAGAAAATAAAGAAAGAGGGGACAAATGAGTTAAGAATTATTTTTTAAACTTTCTTTCGAATCAACATCAATCTCTAAATTTCCAGTTGTTAGTTTCTTCTTGTTAATCCAAATAAAACCTTTATTCGGAGTTATAACAGCAACATCCACTGGTCCACCAACGCCAGGCATATCACCAGGATTACCTTGAATGCCGTCAGAAAATCTTTGTATTGCTGAAGTAGTCTGAATCATTAAAACGCAAAAATCAATGGCGTCTTGCAAAGTCATTGTTCCCCATTGAATTACATACTCCAGCCCTCTTAATTGCTTATTTATTTCTTCCTGTCCGATATTTTGAGCGCTAGTATTTACAAAAGGCAAGTTCCCAATTCTGCCGTCAAACCCTAGGACAATTCTAGAAACAACATCAATTTGCCCTATCCAGGAAGCACCATATTCTTTGCCTTTCTCCTTGCTGTCTCGTTTTTTCTGAATTTCTCCGGGGATATAACAAATATAAACTTCATGACTCCCATCCTTATTATACCCAGCAACTAAAAGATTTATCATATCAACACCACCAACTCCTTCTTTAACTTGATCTTTTGAATCTTTAAATTTGAATTTAACAATATTATTTTCAATTTTGGTTTCAATAACCTCTCCTCCCTGTCTTTGAATATCACTTTTAATCTGCTCGGGAAGATTTTTTAATTGTTCGCGATAGTTATATTTTTTATCAAAAAGATAATGCAACTTATCAGCTATATCTTTTACGCTTAAATCTTTTACATCCACCTCATGTTTAAATTCATCAATAAATTTACTAATATTTTTCATTATTCCATTCTCTGGCAAGAAAGCCAGGCCCGTGACGGCAACTCCGACACGATCATTTATTTGAAATAATTTAGAGGCATTATCACTACCAACTCGCGCCATTCCTTTATGGTTACGAAAAGATTGTCTGCTATCTGCAGAAATAACAATGCCCTCTGGTGTTGTTGTGTTTAATACTAATGACATATTATTTTGTTGAATTAATTATTAATTGTGGAAAATTATATAAAACATCTCTCATTAATGTTTTGTCCGAGCTTTGGAATGTTGTTTTTGTAATATCGACTAGAAAAAAATATCTTAAATCATTAATATCACGATCAGTTTTTTTTGACCAAAAAAGCATTTCACCGGTTCCTTTTAATGCACCGCCCGAAATTGAAAAGTCTACATATTGCGACCAAGATCTAATTTGCTTTTTAAATTCCGAAATTAAACCAAATACCTCGCTTGTGCTTAACGACGAATGGAATAATTTCATCTGTTGATTGTCATTTTCAGAAAAAGAAATATACGAAGTGCTACCATATTCTTTTCCGAATTGAAAATAATTATTAGAGTTCGCACCAGACCAAACAATTTTATAAGTGGAATTTTTATCAGGGATTACATAGCCTCCTTGAATTCCAACACTAGGCATTATAGGAGACACTACTAAATAATTGCATTGCTCTACAAATAATTTTCCAGTTGAATTGTATAGCTTGTCGAAATTTGATTTTTCCGCAATAAATTGAATATTAGGATTGAAATCATTCGGCGTAGTTCCATTTTGATTTAATAAATTTATTAAACTACTACTATCAATTAAATTTTTTTCAAAATTTGAAACATCACCTTGATGAATAATTATATTAGAAGGATTGCTCCATTGGAAAGAGTGGCTAGTTTGTGGAAAAGAAAACTCAAGGTTTAACTGAACTTTTCCAAAAAAACTTTTTTCCTGCTCAATTTCATTAATGGCTATTTGCTTTAGTATTATTGCTCGAGCTCTCCTTGGTTCACGTTCCAAATAGCCTTTTTTTGCAATTGCATCTAATATATCTTTTGCGGTCTGTTTTGAAGATACCCCCATTTTTTCAGCAAGCTCAAAAAAAGTAGGTATTTTGCCCGTTTTTTGCCCATCATATATAATTTTTACAGCTTCACGCTGACGATCAGTTAACTTTTTCATATGCTTCTATTATATACCTTACATAAGTAAGGTGTCAAGATATAAAACTGTTATTTTTCAGAAATAAACAATTTTAACCTATTATTAGCCAAATCAACATACTTTTTTTCTTTCTCAATTCCTATCCAGTTTCTCCCAAGAGCTTTCGCAACAACGGCAGTTGTCCCGCTACCCATAAACGGGTCAAAAACTAAATCACCCTTATTGCTCGCGGCTAATAAAACCTGCTGAATAAGTTTCAGGGGTTTTTGCGTTGGATGTGCCTTAATTCCGTT
>JAHIVV010000087.1 GCA_018816525.1 Elusimicrobiota bacterium | reverse complement strand
GGATACTTTGTTTCGACCGTTGGAATCAATGAACGCGTGATAAAAGACTATATAGAGCAACAAGGCAAAGAAGATATTGGACAAGCGAAGCTTGAGTTAGGAATTTAAATGCCCCGAGCGTAAGCTCGTGGGATATTTACGTATTATGAAATTTAGAAAAATATTTGCCGTTATAGATTCAGTCCCAACAGCAAACCGCAGATATATTTCATTATTTCTAAAAATACATATCGTATTAATGATATTCTTTCTGATTGGATATTTTATAGTAGCATATGCGTTTTGTTTTCATTTACACATAGTCAGTGAAGCGTTAGTCGGATTGATATTTTTATTCGGAGCCGTTTTTGTTTTTTTAGGCCTATATATACAGGAAATCCTTATTGACCAGGTCAAGAAACACATTTCTACAAATAGCCAGATGGAAAAGATGGTAGCTCTCGGGCAACTGGCAAGCGGGGTAGCGCACGAATTAAATAATCCCTTGACTACGATTTTAGGATTTACGCAAACTCTTAAACGGGAAATAAAAAGCAATAATTTCCTGGAGATACCTATTGAAACAATTGAAAGAGAAGCCAAAAGGTCTATAGAGTTAGTTCATAATTTACTTATTTTTTCCAGAAAAGAGAAGATAGAAACAGAAGAAATAGATTTAAATAAAACTATTGATGATGCCACTGTTCTTATTCAGGCTCAGGTTAAAAATATAAAATTGATTAAGAATTATGGTAATTTACCCGGGTTTAAAGCGAATAAAAACAAGATACAGCAGTTAATAATAAATCTGTGTAATAATGCAATTGACGCCATGTCAAATGGTGGCGAATTAAGAATAACTACTAAATATGCAGACCATATTGAAATTTTAATAAGTGATACAGGTTCAGGGATTCCAGAAGAAGTAAAAAAACATATTTTTGAACCGTTCTACACAACAAAAGAAGAAGGAAAAGGGACAGGGCTTGGTTTAAGTTTGTGTTATGAGATAGTAAAAAAACACAACGGGACTATTGAAGTAGACAGCGAGGTTGGCAAGGGAACCATATTTAAAATAAAGTTTTCTGGTCATAATCTTTAAAGAAGGATTATTATGAAATTTATTTCCGAAGAAAACAAAATGTATTTATTTCTAGACAAATTGATTTCTCGATAGTAATATTATATAATACTGATACCATTTTATAACGATTTATTAGGAGACGCCTATGCTTAGAAAAAAATCCCTTTATACTATCTTTTCCTTTCTTTTGCTTTGTACGTTAACGTCATGTAAAAATTATAGTTTAAATGATTTTTTAAATGCCATTGCTCCTGGCTATGTACCTTTCGAAACTGCATATACTGAAGAACAGATAAGATGCGGATTCACAAGAATAGGAAGTGGGGATTTTTCTTTTGACGATAAAATAGTTGGTTTTGTTGATAAAAAAATATTATCCAAAACCACAAGTTTTGAAATAAATAAAAAACAAATCTCTTCAATTGGCGCTAAACTTCAAGGAATTGTTGGAGTTTCACTATCGTTAAATAATGTCAGTAAAATTGATGTGTCAGCTGATGGTATAAACACCTACTTTTTCCCGACACAATACAATTTATATTTGTTTAATGAAAGTCAAATCGAACTCTATAAAAAGAAAGAGTTACTCAAAGAAATAGTCGAAATAGATAAATTAAAATTTAAGGTAAAATACAAAGAAGGATATAATATTAAAGCAGACTTAGATAAACTATCAGCAATATCAGATTTAGGCGCATCATATACACAAGAATCAAATAATGAATTATCAATTGCATATGAAAAAAGAATTGTAGGTTATAGGACAGAAGCCATATCTTCGGAAAAAGTGCATCTCGATAAAGGTAATGTTGTAATTTTTGGGAAAGTATCTTTAAAAAATAATGAATCAAATTCGGTTAAATTGACTTATACAGATGGGAGTTTTTCTTTAGATACAAAGATTGATATGTATAATAGATATGCTATAAAAGTAATACCGAATGCATTAGATTCTATCACTGTTTTTGATAAAAACGGGAAAGAACTGGGTAAGAAGAAATTTAATCCTTTAAATAGCACTTTCGAATATAATTTGCCTTAATTGAGGGAGG
>JAHIVV010000086.1 GCA_018816525.1 Elusimicrobiota bacterium | reverse complement strand
TTACAAGAACAATATGATAATCGCATTTGTAAACACTATGGCTCAGCCGTTTATATTCCATACTCCAATTATACGAAGATATTGGAATGTTATCCATCTCTCGAGCTTACGCTCGGAGAATTCCAGAGGACTGGCTTAAACGATGTTTCTGTTTGGAAGTTTTGCAAACCTAAGGATTGGTTTTGTGTATCAGGAACACCTGCTATCACCTGATCAAATGAAATATAGGTCGATGACGATGAATTACATGGCGTCGTAAAACTCATACCGGCAAAACAACACAAAACTACAGCTATAGAAACTAATTTCCTCATTATTCTATTCCTCCATCAAAATTTTTTTACACCAAGACTTCAACGACAATCCTAATTAATCCCCACCTCCTTCGGTTTTAAGCAATTCCTGCAAAAGTTTATTGACCGTCTGAGGATTTGCTTTACCTTCGGTTTTTTTCATAACCGCGCCCACAAGCGAGCCAAGAGCCTGCTTCTTACCTGCTTTATATTCATCAGCCGCTTTCTGGTTTTCGGAAATGACCTGCTCAACTATTTTTTTGATTTCAGTTTCATCGGTAATTTGTACCAGGTTTTTTTCTTTGACAATTACTGAAGGCATTTTCCCTGAAGTAAACATTTCGGCAAAAACTGTTTTCGCAATTTTACCGGAAATAGTATTGTTTTCAATCAGTTTTACCAATTCAGCCATATTTTCACAACTTACCGGAGCCTGGCTTATATTCAAATTTTCGGAATTCAACCGGCCAAGCAATTCAGTAGTTATCCAGTTTGCCAGAATTTTGCCGGCAGAAGGGTTAACGAAAGACAAAGCTTTTTCATAATATTGCGCCAGGGGTTTGTCTTTTGTTAAAACATCCGCATCATAAACAGACAAGCAAAAATCTTTAATAAACCTCTGCTTGCGGACTTCGGGTAGTTCCGGTATAGTTTTCCTTAATTCCTCTATGCATTGTTTGCTAAACTCAAACGGAGGCAGGTCCGGCTCGGGAAAATAGCGGTAATCATGCGCCTGTTCCTTTGAACGCATAGTATCAGTCAAACCGCGGGTATCGTCCCATAACCTGGTTTCCTGGACAATTTTTCCCCCGTCCTGAAGCACCTGAATTTGCCTTTTTATTTCGTAATCGAGAGCTTCCCTGACTGCTTTAAACGAATTCATGTTTTTTATTTCCGTTTTTGTGCCAAGTTCATCAGCATCGGCTTTCATCACGGATACATTAGCGTCGCAGCGCAGCGACCCTTTTTCCATGTCACAATCTGAAATTTCCAGGTATTGTAAAATTGTTTTTAAAGTTGAAAGGTAAGCGTAAGCTTCTTCGGGTGAATACATATCAGGTTCAGACACTATTTCCATCAAAGGAATACCGCAGCGGTTAAAATCCACCAGTGAATAATCCAGCTCCCTGGAACCTATAGCATGGAGCAATTTACCCGTGTCTTCTTCCTGATGGACTCGTTTTACCCTGATTTTTTTAGCCCCTATTTCCACAAAACCATCATAACCGAAAGGTTCCTCATACTGTGTTATCTGATAATCTTTAGGAAGGTCCGGGTAAAAATAATTCTTTCTGGCAAAAATAGAAAAATAATTTATTTTACAACCCAGCGCAAGAGCGGTTTTTAAACTGAACTCAATCGCTTTTTTATTTGCAACGGGCAAAACACCGGGCTGACCCGAACATACCGGGCAAATATTGGTATTTGGCTGTGAACCGAATTCCGTAGAACAGCCGCAAAACATTTTTGATTTTGTTTTAAGCTGGACGTGGACTTCCAATCCTATTACCGGTTTATACATTTTGATTTATCGCTTTCTTTAAAAGTTCTTTATCGTTTTTATAGTTTAAGTTTTTTTCCGCTTCCCTGAACTCCTGCCAGCGTATTTCCAATATTTCTGAATCAGGTTCCTTGATTTTTTCCAGCGGCTTCATCAAAAACCATTTTACTGTTTTCTTAATCAATTTTTCTTTATCTTTAAACCAATATTGCACCGAATCAATATTTTTTAATATTTCGCAGTTATATCCTGTTTCTTCTACTACTTCCCTCAGCGCGGCTTCCTGCGCGGTCTCTTTTTTCTCTATATGCCCTTTGGGAAAAGTCCAGACTATTTCTTTTTGGAGATTTTCAACTCTGATCATCAAAATTTTGTTTCTGTCGATTACCAAGCCGCCCGCTGAAAATTCAAAAGCAACCTTCCCCAATAATCCGCCTTCAATAACACCTGTATGTTTTATAGGCCACTTCGCCTATAAGATTTTTTGCTAATTTGTAAGAACCAAAATCGCTGGTTAAAACGCAGACAATAAAATCGCCTTTATCCGTAAACACTATTCCCGCATCATGGCAGATGTCTCTTAAAAGCCCGGTTTTATTAGCAACATTCAGATCCTTAGGTAAAAACCTGCGTATTCGGTCTTTGTGTTTCTGTTGCTGCAGGATGGTAAGCATTTCTTCGGAAGCTTTTTCAGAAACGAGTTGTTTATTATACATTTTTTCAAGAATATCGCCCATTTCTCTGGCAGTCGTGTAATTTTCAACGCCGTACCTGCGCATTTTCAAGTCCATTATCCCGCGGTCCATGCGGGTAACTTGCAGGTTAAGTTTATTCTTAAAAACCCAATTTATATATCCATAGCCCAATTTATTTGAAATCATATTGGTTGCTGTGTTGTCGCTTTCGGTTATCATATGATAAATAAGATCATAAATACAAAATTTGCTTCCCCTCCGGCAGCTTTTTAAAGTGCCCGAGCCCGCCGCCTTTAAACTGCGGGTAAGGATTAACTGCTCCTTTAGAGTAATATTGCCATCCTCAACTGCCTGATATGTAGCCACCATTATAGGCAATTTTACCAGGCTGGCGCTGGCAAATTTCTTGTCCTCGTTGTAGGTAATGACGGCACCGGTTTTCAAATCCTTGATATAGAGGCCTACTTCCCCGGGAAAAGAGTAAACATTTTCCATAACCTCTTTATTGAGGTCATTGTAAACTATTTTCCTTTGAATATAAGCGTATTTAGTGACGGACGCGCTGAACAACGCTATAAAAATCGCAGTTTGAAAAAAAATTTCTCTCTTTCTGATAACCATTTCAAACACCCGGATATTTTAGATGCCAGTCTGTGGATTGCTCATAATTATGTCCGATTTCAAGAATTGTTTTTTCGTCAAAATGCCTGCCTAAAATCTGCAGGCCCACGGGCAGGTTATCCTTTGTAAAACCGCACGGTATAGATATACCCGGCAAACCTGCCAAATTGCACGGAATAGTGAATATATCGGATAAATACATTTGTAACGGGTCATCTGTTCTTTCACCGATTTTGAATGCCGCTGAAGGCGCCGTAGGAGTTACGATTGCGTCAACTTTTTTAAAGGCTTCTTCAAAATCTCTTTTAATCAAGGTCCTTACTTTTTGCGCTTTGCCGTAGTAGGCGTCATAATAACCCGCTGATAAAGCGTAAGTTCCGAGCATTATCCGCCGTTTTACTTCGCTGCCAAAACCTTTTCCCCTGGATTTTTTATACGTTTCCAGAAGCCCTGAAGTATTCTGTTCGCGATAACCGTATTTTACGCTGTCGAATCTCGCAAGGTTTGCGCTGGCTTCGGAAGGCGCTAAAATATAGTAAACCGCTACAGCATATTCCGTATGAGGAAGAGATATATCCAATATTACAGCCCCAAGTTTTTCCAGCGCTTTGATTGCATCCTTCATTGCTTTGCTGACATCCTGATCAATGCCTGAAATAAAATATTCCTTAGGAAGGCCGATTTTCAAACCCTTCAAATCTTTCCTTGAATTTATCAATTCTGTATAATCAGGCACAGAAATATTTGCCGAAGTTGAATCTTTTCTGTCGTAACCGGAAATTACCTGCAGTAATAACGCAGAGTCAGCGACACATTTTGAAAATGTGCCTATCTGGTCAAGTGATGACCCGAACGCAATCAACCCGTAGCGTGAAACACTGCCATACGTCGGCTTGAGGCCGACAACACCGCAGCAGCTGGCCGGCTGGCGTATACTGCCGCCGGTATCCGAACCGAGCGCCAGCGCAGATAAACCCGCGGATACAGCCACAGCGCTGCCGCCGGAGGAACCTCCGGGGATATAATTTTTGTTCCAGGGATTTTTTGTAACTTTGTAGGCGGAATTTTCAGTAGAAGAACCCATGGCGAATTCATCCATGTTTGTTTTCCCTATTATAACTGCATCTTCCTGTTCAAGTTTTTCTATTACGGTCGCGTTATAGGGGCTGATATAATTTTCCAATATCTTTGAGGAACAGGTGGTTTTTTTTCCTTTAATGCACATATTGTCTTTTATAGCTATGGGCAGCCCTGCAAGCAAGCCGACTTTTTGCCCCGACTTTATTTTCTTGTCAATTTCTTTTGCCTTTAAAAGGGCGTCTTCTTCAAAGACTTCCATAAAAGCGGTTAAATGCGAATCATTTTGCTTAATTCTGCCCAAAAAAAATTCCGTTATTTCCTGAACGGAAACATTTTTGTCTTTTATACTATTAATTAGCTCTGAAACGGTTTTTTTATGGTGCATATCAGCCTTACTCAATAATTTTTTTAACTTTAAACAGCCTGTCTTCCCTTTCAGGCGCGTTGGCAATTATACCATCTGTGTTTTCAAATATTTCTACAATATCTTCCCGGGAAACATTTTTTAAATTTACTATGCTGGAGGTGGGTTTGACGTCGGAAGTATTTACTTCGTTTAGTTTATCCATATAGCCGAGAATATTCTCTAATTGCCTGGTAAACGTCTCTTTTTCTTCATCAGTAAGTTCCAGCCTGGCTAAATTGGCGACATATTCAACATCTTTTTTTGTTATTTTCACAGTCACCTATTGTAACAATTTTGTTGATATATTTCAAGCAAATTTATTGTTTTGTCATCTAAAAAGTAAATATCCCACGAGCTTACGCTCGGGGCATTTAAATTCCTAACTCAAGCTTCGCTTGTCCAATATCTTCTTTGCCTTGTTGCTCTATATAGTCTTTTATCACGCGTTCATTGATTCCAACGGTCGAAACAAAGTATC
>JAHIVV010000085.1 GCA_018816525.1 Elusimicrobiota bacterium | reverse complement strand
GTAGCGTCTGAGATGTTCCGAATATTGTCAAAAGAGGGAATTAATATACAAATGATCTCAACGTCAGAAATAAAAATATCGTGTATAATAAACGAGAAAGACACAGTCAAAGCCGTAAATGCGTTGCATTCCGGTTTTGGGTTGGGTAAAGGAAACTAAAATGAAAAACAATAAAGTTGCGCTTTTTGATACAACTTTAAGGGACGGTTCTCAATCAGCCGGTATTTCATTCTCTTCGGAAGATAGAATTAAAATAGCTAAAGCGCTTGACGAGTTTGGCATTGATTATATAGAAGGCGGCTGGCCGGGTTCAAATCCTAACGATGAATCATTTTTCAGGGAGATGAATAAAAGCGTAAAACTGAAAAAAGCCAAGCTGGTTGCCTTTGGATCTACGAGGCGCAAAGGCAATAGCGCCCAAGATGACATTAACCTGGACGGCATAGTTAAATCTAAAACTGAATATGCCGCAATTTTCGGTAAGTCGTGGGATTTGCATGTCATTCATGCATTAAGGGCTACATTGGAAGAAAATTTAGAAATGATCGAAGATAGCGTGAAATTCTTGAATCAGAAAAACATGAAGGTTATCTTTGATGCAGAACATTTTTTTGATGGTTTTAAAGCGAATAAAGAGTATGCGCTAAAAACGATTGAAACAGCGAGAAATGCCGGAGCTGTTAATATTACTCTTTGTGATACAAATGGCGGGACTATGCCCGGAGATATAAGCGAAATTATGAGAGAAATAAACAAAAAATTTCCTGATAATTTTCCCTTGGGAATCCATGCACACAATGATTCAGATTGCGCAGTTGCCAATTCTATAATTGCTATAAAAGAAGGCGCGGTACTGGTTCAAGGCACAATAAACGGTTATGGGGAAAGATGCGGAAATGCAAATCTCTGCTCGATTATCCCAAATATAGAATTAAAACTTGGTGTTAAATGCCTGCCTGAAGGCAAGCTAAAAGCAATTTCCGAATTATCAAGGTATGTCAGTGAAATAGCAAATGTGATTCCTTACGACCACCAGCCATACGTTGGCGGTTCAGCGTTTGCTCATAAGGCAGGCATACATGTTTCAGCGATTCTAAGGCATTCGAAAACATATGAGCATATTGACCCTATTTTGGTCGGCAACGAACGAAAAATTCTTATTTCTGAACTTGCAGGCAAAAGTAATGTTCTTGCAAAAATGAAAGAGCTCAATTTGGAAGTAACCAATGAAAATGATGCAAGCGGTAAAATTATTGATACCGTAAAAAAGATGGAGCTTAAAGGATATCAGTACGAAGATGCAGACGCTTCTTTTACAATACTTGTTGACAAATCCCTGGGTAAATATAAACCGTTTTTTGAACTTAAGGATTTCCGTGTAGTTGTTGAAAAACAAGCTGAAACCGGGTTTATGCATTCGGAAGCAATCATCAAACTTTCTGTAAACGGTATTGTAGAACATACGGTTGCTGAAGGAGACGGGCCTGTTAACGCACTGGATAATGCATTGCGCAAGGCCCTTGAGAAATTCTATCCGGAACTAAAAGAGGTAGCTCTTTCAGATTTCAAAGTAAGAATAATAGATGGTAAAGTAGGAACCCGCGCCATTACGCGAGTGCTAATTGAGTCGCGTGATAAAAAAGAATCCTGGGGCACTATCGGCGTTTCTGAAAATATTATTGAAGCCAGCTGGCAGGCCCTGACGGAAGCAATTGAATTTAAATTGTTGAAAGAAAATAAAAAACATTTTTAAAAAGGAATATACCTCATACGCTTCCAAGCGCGTTACATGAGGTATTATAGGGGTGCTAAAATGCGCAGTGATGAAATTAAAAAAGGTGTAACAAGAGTCCCTCACAGGTCTTTATTGTTTGCAACAGGAATAGCGAAGGAATGTATGGATAAGCCCTTTATCGGTATAGCGACTTCTTTCAGCGACATTGTTCCTGGACATGTAGGCATGCGCGAACTTGAAAGATGGATAGAACGCGGAGTTTCTGCCGGAGGCGGAGTTCCTTTTGTATTTGGGCTGCCTGCGATTTGCGATGGAATCGCTATGGGCCATGCCGGTATGCATTATTCACTGCCTTCAAGAGAATTGATAGCTGATAGTGTTGAAAGCGTGGCAAAAGCGCATTGTTTTGACGCTCTGGTATTGCTTACTAATTGCGATAAAATTACTCCAGGTATGCTGATGGCTGCTGCAAGAATAAATATTCCTACGATTGTGGTTACAGCCGGCCCCATGATGACAGGTTTTTGCGGGGGCAAAAGGCGTTCGCTTGTAAGAGATACTTATGAAGCTGTTGGTTTATTCCAAAATAAAAAAATTACTTCGGAAGAACTTGATACAATAGAGCTTGAAGCTTGCCCCGGAGAAGGTTCGTGTCAGGGTTTATATACGGCAAATACAATGGCATGCTTATGTGAAGCCATGGGTATGTCTCTGCCGGGCTGTGGTACTGCGCTGGC
>JAHIVV010000084.1 GCA_018816525.1 Elusimicrobiota bacterium | reverse complement strand
TACAAGAACAATATGATAATCGCATTTGTAAACACTATGGCTCAGCCGTTTATATTCCATACTCCAATTATACGAAGATATTGGAATGTTATCCATCTCTCGAGCTTACGCTCGGAGAATTCCAGAGGACTGGCTTAAATGTGCCCTGTCGCTGTATATTCAGGAATCCAGGAATGGAAATGGCTATGCCTCACCTCAAGCCAAACCAAAAACTGGTGAACTAAACGGGAATGGAAACATGCCCGCTTCACCTGGACAGTTAAACTTTTTGAGGAAGCATGGACCCAAGACCTTGATTCTTACAAACCTGAACCGTGGTAAGGCAAGCGAGTTAATCGAGAAAATCACAAGCGGTTGGAATAAGAAATAAGTGTAGTAGAAACAAATCAAAATGCCCGGTACTTCAGCAATGAGGTACCGGGCAAATCTTTTACTGGAGGTAATTACTATGTTAAACGGATTTAGATGCCCGGATGGACGTAATGTTTCAGTAGTAGAGTGCCTATCAAACAAGGCGTGCAGTAGAAAATGCTTGCCTACCGTGTTCAGGATAGGGATTTTGCTGAAAAATCAGTACAGGGACCCGAATACGTTTTCAACCTCGGATTAAACTGCTACATTTTTTAACCAACCAATTAACCTTTTTACCGCATTAAAATTCTATCATTTATTATTTACCCAGACACTAATGAACTCGATCTAAAAGAAATTGAACAGGACTTTGCAATGTTGTTAAAATATATGTAAAATACTGGTACAGGGTATACAGGGTATAACGAAAATGAAAATAAATTTAGATAAAAGCAGATTAAATCAGATAAAAAACAGAATTATTTCAACTATTGCGCCAAAGAAAATAGTGCTTTTTGGTTCAAGGGCAACAGGAAAATATACCAAGGACAGTGACTATGATCTAATTGTTGTTTGGGATAATGATTTAAATCAAAGAGAAAGCAATTTCCGGATAAGAAGATTGTTCCCTGGTAGAGATTTTTCTTTAGATGTTTTTGTCTACAGAACTGAAGAAGAAAAAGCTTATAAAAACATTAAGGGGACCATGCTTTATAATGCGTTTAAGAACGGAAGGCTTCTATATGAACAAAAATAAAAAGGATTTTGTTTTAAGATGGTTTGAAAAAGCAAATAACGACCTGAAAAACATTAAAAACAATCTCGCCGCAAAAGATGTTCCTGTTGACACCGTTTGTTTTCACGCTCAACAAGCCATAGAAAAATATTTAAAAGGTGCTTTGATTTATAAAAACAAAGAAGTTTCGAAAACGCATGATTTGGTAAAACTTCTTTCAGAAGTAAAAAAGTTTATCCCGGAACTGGGAAAGTTAGAAGAAGAACTGGAAAGGATTACAGAATATGCAGTTGAAACAAGATACCCGGACACATTCCTGGAACCATCGCTTGAAGAAGCAAAACATTCATACAGTTTAGCTATAAAAATAAAAAAGATAGTAATCAGTAAACTCAAGATAGTCCCATAGACGCTCCCATAGACACCCATGGTTCTGATGATATTGTTAGTGAACAAAGAGTTGCATATCTGTCGTCAGTAAATTGACCTAACGGGCGATTAGCTCAGCTGGATAGAGCGCCTCCCTTACAAGGAAGAGGTCGCAGGTTCAAGTCCTGCATCGCCCATTTTAAAATCACCGATAATAAACCTTGTTTTCCGACGAAGACGAGGTTTATTGTTTTATAATATTAGATTTTTGTCATTTCACTACGTTTCACGGATTTTCTCATTTTTACTGCCTGCAACGGACACTCCCCATGCTGAGAATAACCCATTATTTTGCATTTATTTTTAATTTTGCAAATTCCCTCAAAAAGAGTTAAAATTATCACTATGAAACTAACGGACTATCACGCTAAATATTATGCTTATGAGCTAACAAAGAGATGCCCGTCTGATTCATTGCAAAAACTCACAGCAACACTGGCAGATGCACAAGTAGATTTAAACCCTCATCAGATAGAAGCTGCACTGTTTGCATTTCGGTCACCGCTATCAAAAGGGGCCATACTGGCCGACGAGGTAGGGTTGGGAAAAACAATAGAAGCAGGCCTTGTACTTTCACAGAAGTGGGCAGAGAGAAAAAGAAAGATATTGCTTATTGTACCTTCCAGCTTAAGAAAACAATGGAATGCTGAACTCCAGGAAAAATTCTTCCTACCTTCAATAATTATTGAATCAAAATCCTTTAACCAGTATATTAAAGATGGTAATTTAAACCCTTTTAACCAGGAAGATATGATAGTTATTTGTTCATACCATTTTGCAAGAGCAAAATCGCCATATATCAAACAAATTAAATGGGACCTTGCTGTTATTGATGAAGCCCATCATCTCCGCAATGTTTATAAATCAAGTAACAAGATAGCCCGGGAAATCAAAGATGCTTTGAGCGAAGCTCCTAAAATACTTCTTACGGCTACCCCTCTCCAGAATTCCCTGCTTGAACTCTACGGGCTTGTCAGCGTGATAGATGATCATGTCTTTGGTGATCTTAAGAGCTTCAAGGTCAATTATGCCCGCGTTTCTAAAGTACAAGACATTTATGAAAGCGAAGTTGGCTTGGTTGAGCCACGACAAAAAATGTTCAAAGAATTGCGAAAACGCCTAAAACCAGTTTGTATCAGGACCTTACGCAAACAGGTTCACCCACATATAAAATTTACTGAACGCAAACCTTTAACCCAGGATTACATACCAACCGAGCAGGAAATAGAGCTTTATAATGGTATGTCTGAATATATGCAAAGGCCAAAATTGTATGCATTACCTTCAAGCCAAAGGCAACTAATAACGCTCATTTTACGTAAACTACTTGCTTCGTCTTCATTTGCTATAGCCAGCACCCTTAATAGCCTCACTTACCGTCTTGAAAAAAACATAGAAGAAGCCGAAAAACAGCTGAGCATGAAAGAAACAGGTATTCTGGAGTTAGAACAGAATTACGAGAATTATGATGAACAGGCAGACGAATGGAGTGATCAAGAGGAAGAAGAGAGTGATGGTAAAGAAAAGAAAGAAGCATTTTATACAAAAGAAGACATCGTTTTAATGAAAGCTGAAAAAAAAGACCTTGAAAATTTCCGGAACCTTGCCAAAAAAATATGGACAAACTCAAAAGGAGAAGCCCTACTTATAGCTCTTGAACAGGGATTCAAGATGACGGAGGAATTAGGGGCCAAGAGAAAAGCCATTATTTTCACGGAATCAACCATTACTCAGAAATATTTGTTGGATTTACTTTCCACTAAAGGGCATAAAGATAAGATTGTTCTTTTTAATGGCTCAAACAATGATGACAAATCAAAGGAAATATATCAGGAATGGATAAAAAAGAACAAGAATAATGATAAAATTACAGGGTCAAAAACTGCTGATTTAAGAGCTTCATTAGTAGAATACTTCAAGGATGACGCAGAAATAATGATAGCTACCGAAGCAGGAGCTGAAGGTATCAATTTGCAGTTTTGTTCCCTTCTCGTCAACTATGACTTACCCTGGAATCCACAAAGGATAGAACAACGTATAGGCCGTTGCCACCGCTATGGACAAAAACACGATGTTGTAGTCATAAACTTTGTAAATCGCAAGAATGCCGCTGACCAGCGGGTATATGAACTATTAGACCAGAAATTTAATCTATTTAAAGGTATTTTTGGGGCCAGTGATGAGGTTCTTGGAAGCATTGAATCCGGGGTTGATTTTGAAAAGCGTATAGCGACCATTTATCAATCCTGCCGGAGTGAGGATGAAATAAATACCGCTTTTGACACTTTGCAAAACGAAATGGATGAAAGTATTCAGAAGAATTTAAAGGATACACGCCAGAAGCTACTTGAAAACTTTGATTCAGAAGTTCATGACAAACTAAAGATAAATGATAGAGAAAGCCATGAAAATCTTGATAACTACGAACGTTGGTTATGGGATATTACCCGCCATTTTTTAGGTGATAACGCTAAGTTTGCAGAACAAGGGTATTCTTTTCTTCTTAAAAATAATCCATTCCCAAAAGAGAGCATTGATGCCGGTCCCTATAAAATAGGTAAAAATGTTGAAGATGCCCACATTTACAGGCCCGGACATCCTCTGGCACAGCGGATATTAAATGAACTAAAAACCCGTAATACTGACATAGCGGAAATTGTATTTGATTATTCTAATAATCCAACTATGATATCTGTTTTGAAGCCACTTGTTGGAAAAAATGGGGTTATGAAAGTTAGTAATTATACAGTAGAAGCATTTGAGGCAGAAGACCAGATCATAGTATCCGCCTTTAATCAGCAAGGTAAACCAATCGACATGGATATTGCCCGTAAATTGTTTGCTGTTTCAGCTGAAATTACAAAAGAAAAAGCTATAATAAGTGAAAGTGAGAAAATGAAGTTAGCTGAAATTGAAAACCAAACAATCAATACAACGTCCACTAATATAGCTGAACGTAATAGTGATTTTTTTAATATTGAAATCGATAAACTGGATAGATGGGCAGATGATATGAAAACTGCCCTGGAACTTGACCTTAAAAAACTTGATATTGATATAAAAACAGCTAAAACACAAGCAAAAAAGATTTTGAACCTGGAAGAGAAATTAAAAGAACATCGTAGGATAAAAGATTCTGAGAAAAAACGTAATGAAATGCGAAAAAAGCTTTACGAAGCACAAGATGATGTAGATAAGCAAAAAGAAGGATTAATTGAGAGAGTGGAAGCACAACTTAAACAAAAATCATCGTTAACACCGCTTTTTACTATTCGTTGGAAAGTGGTATAATATTAATACTTAATAATTCAGGTAAGATTAGGAGGGATGGAACAAATGAAAATTGAGTACATTAGGTTAAAAAATTTCAGAGCTTTTAAAAACATTGAAATTCGGGAAATTCCCAAGATGTGTGTTTTTGTCGGTGCCAATGGAACAGGAAAATCAACTTTGTTCAGTGTGTTTGCATTTTTAAAAGATGCTCTCACCGAAAATGTGCATGTTGCTTTAACTAAGCTTGGGGGTAGCCGCGGCTTTCAGGAAGTTCGAAGCCGTAATACAGACGGATCAATTGAAATTGAACTTAAATTTCGTGAAGATGAGTTATCACCCTTGATAACATATATGCTTGCTATTGATGAAGTTGATGGGCGTCCCGTAGTAGACAGGGAGATACTAAGGTATAGGCGTGGAAGTAAAGGGAAGGCCTGGCATTTTCTTGATTTTGCCCGAGGAGAAGGGGAAGCCGTAACCAATGAACCTGATAGTGTTAAGGATGAGAAAGAATTAGTCCGGGAAAAGCAGACATTAAAATCACCTGATACACTTGCAGTAAAAGGACTAGCCCAGTTTAAAAAATTTCCAGCTGCTATGGCTTTAGGAGAGCTTATTTCTAATTGGTATATATCAGACTTCCATATTCAAAGAGCTCGTCCTGAACAAGAGGCGGGTTATGCTGAACATCTTTCAAAAGAAGGGGAAAATTTATCCTTAGTAACGGAATTTATGTATAAGCAGCACAGAAAGCTGTTTGACGAAATATTAGAAAAGCTTAAAAAACGAGTTCCCGGCATTGCCAAAATAGATGTTAAAACAACTGAAGAGGGGCGTGTACTGTTACGCTTTCAAGATGGAGCCTTTGAAGATCCTTTTTTAGCCCGTCATGTTTCTGATGGGACTATTAAAATGTTTGCTTATTTGGTTATGTTGCATGATCCTAAACCGCACCCTTTGTTATGTGTTGAAGAACCAGAAAATCAGTTATATCCCAGGCTTTTAACAGAGCTAGCTGAAGAATTTCGTGAATATGCAATGAGAGGAGGACAAGTTTTTGTTTCTACCCATTCACCTGATTTTTTAAACGCTTCTGAACTTGACGAGGTATTCTGGTTAATAAAAAAAGATGGCTATACGGAAGTTCGGCGTGCTAAAGATGATGATCAAATTAAAACATATATGAATGACGGAGACAAAATGGGTTATCTTTGGAAACAGGGATTTTTTAAAGGAGCTGACCCTGAATGAAAGAACTAGTTTTTTTATTAGAAGAAGAATCTGCTAAAGAGATGTTGAAGAGTTCGTTGCCAAGAATATTACCGTATGACATAACTCCGCAATATTTCGTTTTTGAAGGTAAACAAGATCTTGAAAATCAATTGATCAGGAAACTCAAGGGCTATCGTGTTCCTAATGCAAAATTTGTTATTCTTCGTGATCAAGACGCATCTGATTGCCGTATTGTGAAAAATTCTATTATAGACAAATGTAATAAAACTGGCCGTAAGGATGTGCTAGTTCGGATTGTATGTCGTGAAATAGAAAGCTGGTATCTCGCTGACCTTGCCGCCGTTGAACAAGGTCTTAATGTGTCGAAATTAGTACAGCTTCAAAACAAAAACATGTATCGTACTCCTGATAATATTGTGTCTCCATCAAAACGATTAAAAAAAATTGCTCCAAAATATCAAAAAGTTAGCGGATCACGTGCTATCGGACCTTTTTTGGATCTTAACAATAACCGTTCCCACAGTTTTGCTGTGTTTATAGCAGGAATTAAAAAGTTGTGCGGAATCTCTTAATAAAACGGATAAGAAAATGACAAAACAAAAACTAGAACTTACATGGATAGGCAAAGGCGAAGAATTAAAATTGGAACCACGTATATTGATTGAGGACCCGAAAAAATCCTACGGAGACTCGAAGTCTGAAAATATGCTTATCCATGGAGATAATCTGCTTGCCTTGAAGGCTTTGGGACAAGATTTTGCAGGAAAGATTAAGTGTATTTATATTGATCCACCGTATAATACAGGCAATGCTTTTGAACACTATGATGATAGCCTTGAACATTCTATTTGGCTTTCACTTATGAAGCCAAGGTTGGAAATGTTGAGAAATCTTTTGGATAAGAATGGTTTCATTTGTTGTCACATTGATGACTCAGAAGGTCAGTACCTTAAAGTCATGCTAGATGAAGTATTTGGGCGATCAAACTATCTGACAACTTTTTATATTCAAGTGAGATACCCTGAAAAAACCCTTAAACAAGACATGGCGTTCCATAAGGAGATTGAGCAAATTCACATCTATCGCAAGGAATATGGAGCCAAACCCAATCAGAATGAGACAGCTTCGTCATTCGAAAAATTTCGTTTTTATATTAATGAAAAAAGACCCGGACACAAAATCCAGATAGAAGGCAAAGAAGTAACTTTGTTTAAAGCTGAGGAATATGAAATCATAGAGAAGGAAGGTAGTGCTGATGGTTTAAAAGAAATTTGGGCATCAGGAACTATCCTTGACGGAAATTCATCGGGAAGATTTTTTAGAGATTACATAGCTGATCGTGCTACGGTAGATGGGCTTGGTGTTCTTTATAAAGTTGACGGAATTGGAGATGACAAGTTTGGATTTAGATATTTTACTGGTCCTAAACGGGTTGGAGCAACAAAAGGAAAATATTACCAAGGAGTTCCTTCAAATCAGCTTGAAAATCCAACAGCTATCAAGTTTACACCAATTGAAAACTTCTATGATTTTGCCGCTCAGTTTGGAAATTGTCGGAACGAAGGTGGGGTTGAATTCCGTAGTGGGAAAAAACCTGAACTTCTCTTACAAACAATTTTAAAGCATTTTTCGAACCCTGGGGATTGGATATTGGACTCGTTTGTGGGATCAGGGTCAACCGTAGCGGTTGCTAACAAAATGGGCCGTAATTGGATTGGCATTGAACTTGGTGAACACGCTTACACTCATTGTTTGCCCAGATTAAAATCAGTGATTGATGGCACAGATCAAACTGGAATTTCCAAACCCCTAAATTGGAAAGGTGGTAGCGGTTTTAAGTTTTATGAGCTTGCTCCAAGTTTACTCAAAAAAGATAAATACGGCAACTGGATAATTGACGAAAAGTATAATGCTAATATGCTTGCAGCTGCGATGTGCAAACACGAAAGTTTTAAATACTTCCCGGATGCTGATATATACTGGAAACAAGGTAAATCAACAGAAAATGATTATATATTTGTTACAACATCCTTTGTTACAGCTGAACAGATTGATAAAATACACCAAGAAATGAAAACTGAAGAAAGCCTGCTTATCTGTGCCAAGTCCTTTGCCCCGGGATGCAATAACCGCCATAACACTATTACTATCAAGAAAATTCCGCAGATGATACTTGGAAAGTGCGAATACGGCAAAGATAACTATGATTTAAATATTATTAATGTTTCCAAAGAGGAAGAAACTGATGAAGAATAAACTTAAAACAATTACTAACCGCCAGTATGGAATTTTGCTAAATAGGGCATCTGATATCATTACTGATACCCGGGCAAAGATTGTCTGCGATATTGATGTTCTTCAAGCGTCAGCATATTGGAGAATAGGCAAGATTATCATAGAAACTGAACAGCACGGAGCCGCAAGGGCCGGATATGGAGATGCTTTGATAAACAGGCTTTCTCAGGATATGACTGCCCGTTTTGGACGCGGTTTTTCAGAAACAACCCTGAAAATGATGCGGTTATTTTACCAGTCTTTTCCAATTCGTCAGGCGTCTGACAAATTGTTGAACCGGAAAAATAACTCAATTCGTCAGACAGTGTCTGACGAATTTGAACCCAAGCTTTCCTGGTCCCATTACTGTGAATTATTGAAGGAAGATAACCTTAAAGCCCGGGCCTTTTATGAGCTGGAAACTATGGAGAATGGTTGGTCTATGCGGGAATTGCGGAGACAGATGGATTCCCTATTATATGAACGGCTTTGTTTGAGCAAAGACAAAAAGAAAGTCAAAGAGTTGTCGCATAAAGGACAGGTTATTGAAAAGCCCGAAGATGCTGTCAAAGACCCATATATCCTTGAATTCCTTGGACTTAAAGAAGAAACAGCCTATACAGAAACACAGCTTGAGCAGGCTGTGATTGACAATCTACAGCGTTTTTTGCTTGAAATGGGCAAAGGGTTTACTTTTGTTGCCCGCCAGAAACGCATTACAATAATAAACAGGCATTACTTTATAGACCTCGTATTGTATAACAGGTTTTTAAAATGTTTTGTGCTTGTTGATTTTAAACGCGGGGAACTTACTCATGCGGATGCCGGGCAGATGAATTTTTACCTGAACTACTTCCGCGAAAACGAAAATGCCGAAGGTGAAAACCCGCCAATCGGGATTATGTTGTGTTCAAAGAAAAATGCAGTATTCGCAAAATATGTTTTAGGAAACATCAATAATAAAATCTTTGCATCAAAATATAAGCTGGCTCTGCCTACTGAAAAAGAACTTGATGAAAAGCTCCGTATAACAGAGAAATAAAATGGACCAAAAAGCACAGGCTATTAGAAATCGTTTGAGTTTAAGAAAACCGCAGGCTGATAGTTTGGAAATACTAAACAAGCTAACTGAGGTTTTAGAACTTAAGAAAGGTGTTGACCCTACCGGAGAACTTGCCAAGGTACGGGAATTACACCCTACTTGCTCTGATTTTGAACGTAACTTCCCCTCTGTCTGTTTTGCTCTTGCCACCGGTGTAGGAAAAACACGGTTGATGGGAGCTTTTATTACCTATCTATTTGTTTCAAAAGGCATTAAAAACTTTTTTGTTTTAGCTCCCAATCTAACTATTTATGAGAAATTAAAAACAGATTTGTCTGAACTTAATAATCCTAAATATGTTTTCAAAGGTATATCAGAATTCACTGTTACACCCCCATTAATCATCACGGGTGATAATTATGAAGAAACACGACACGGCGATTTATTTAATAAATCCATCTGTATTAACATTTTCAATATTTCAAAGATTAACTCTGAAGTACGAAGCGGAAGAGAACCAAAAATAAAACGTCTTTCGGAATACCTTGGTGAATCATACTTTAACTATTTGGCATCTTTACCGGATTTAGTGCTTCTTATGGATGAGTCCCATCATTACAGAGCTGATGCAGGCCTAAATGCAATAAATGATCTAAAGCCAATACTTGGACTGGAACTGACAGCTACACCTATTGACCCAGGTGGGAATAAATTCAAAAATGTAGTTTTTGACTATCCATTGGCATTAGCTCTACAAGACGGTTTTGTAAAAGAACCTGCTGTTGCTACCAGAAAGGACTTTAATCCGGACCAGTACCGCGGCGACCCCAAAGAACTTGATTTAATCAAACTAGAGGATGGAATTCGATTAAATGAAGATACCAAGGTTGCATTGGATATATATGCACGTGATACAGGGAAGCGATTGGTAAGGCCCTTTGTACTAGTGGTTACCAAAGATACTGACCATGCAAAAGAAATACGGGAATTAATTGAATCAGAACGATTTTTTAAAGGGCAGTATAAAGGCAAGGTAATGGAAATACACTCCAATCAACGCGGAGAAGAGAAAGAAGAAAAT
>JAHIVV010000083.1 GCA_018816525.1 Elusimicrobiota bacterium | reverse complement strand
TACAAGAACAATATGATAATCGCATTTGTAAACACTATGGCTCAGCCGTTTATATTCCATACTCCAATTATACGAAGATATTGGAATGTTATCCATCTCTCGAGCTTACGCTCGGAGAATTCCAGAGGACTGGCTTAAAAGAAGAAAAAATCTGCTGAATGTAAAAATTGGCGGAGAGGGCGAGATTCGAACTCGCGCTCAGGTAAACCCGAGACTGGTTTTCGAGACCAGCGGTTTCAACCGCTCACCCACCTCTCCCGCTAATTTATCTTCTTTTTAGGCTGGTGTCCCTTCTAAGTTCGCGTTCAAGATCTCTTTCTTTCAACATTTCTCTTTTATCGGGGCCTTTCTTTCTTGTTGCTAAAGCTAAAGTCATCTTGGCTAAACCGTCTTTATTGAAATATATTTCAACCGGAATCAATAAAAACCCTTTCTGTGTGGTCTTCCCGAATAATTTATCGATTTCTTTTTTATGCAGCAGCAACTTTCTTTTTCTTTTCGGCTGAAGGCTGTTATGCCCAGAAAAAGAATAAGGATTTATATGTAAATTATATACAAACATTTCGCCCTTTTCAACCCTGGCGAAACTATCCTGCAAGCTTGCTTTTCCGTCCCTGAGAGATTTAACTTCTGAACCGGAAAGAATAAGGCCGGCCTCATAGTGCTCAAGGCTGTTATAATCGTGAAAAAATTTCCTGTTCGTTACAACAATTTTTCTATCCATGGATTTTAGCCCTTCGGCGGACAAATGTATTCAACGAGTTGACTTTCATAAGCTTTTTTTATATAAGTAACTCGCGGTTTGTTCTTTTTATGGGCGCGTGGCGGAATGGCAGACGCGTTAGGTTCAGGACCTAATAACTTCACGGTTGTGGAGGTTCAACTCCTCTCGCGCCCAAATATTTCAGTGAATCGGAGTTGAAACTCCTCTCGCGCCCAGTTTTCCTGCAGCATTTTGGTTGGAAATTATTTCGAGATTTGTTGAAGCAGATTTTTCATATAATCAAAATTAAAAGGCTTTAACAAACAATCAGCCGATCCATATCTGAAAGCCTCAATAACCTTTTCTGCCTCTTTGTATCCGGTAATTATTACAACAGGCGCATTTTTATTAATCTGTTTTATTTCCCTCAAAACTTTTATCCCATCCCTGTCAGGAAGGCGTATATCGAGAAATATAACGTTCGGCTCATACATTACCACTTGTTTCAAACCTTCAGCGGCACTTGATACATGTTAACATTCTTCTTCGTTAACCATATTATACAACTTATTTAGCGGGTATTTCAACTAGCGCAGGCCAAATATTTTTTTCCAGAGCGGTTTTTGGATTTCTTTGACAACCTTTACCCTTGTTTGCGGTTTTATCCTGGCATAACCGGCTATCCCTGGAGAAAAGTGCAGCCTTGCAATGATTTCCTGGTTATTTAATTCAATTTCTTCCACTCTTACAGGTATATATTCCATGTCTTTTTCGCCTAAAAGCTTTGAAAGGTACCTTGCTATTTCGCGGTTGTCTACAATCTGAGCAAGAACAACTTCATCCTGTAAAAGATATTTTGCTTTCTTGCCTTCCGGGTCCTCGCTTAGTTGCGCTTCAATAAAAAGCCTTTTTGATTCTGAGTCAATCGAACCCTTCCCCAAATCATCAGATTCAGGGTTGTCTTCAGACTGTTGATATTGTGCCAGATTTATTTCCTCCGCGTTGATTTCCAGTTTTGTCTGCTCTATGGGAAAATTTTCAATAAGCATTTCGCTGATTTTGTCTTTATCGCCGTCTACAAGAGCTTTATAAAGTTTGTCTTTTTTTGAAGCTATCTCATTATAAAAATGTAATTCTACATCCCTGGTCAGGCTTGGCACGCTGCCTTCGATAAGACGGTAATTATAGATAGACTTTTCAATAAAATGCCAATCATTGGCAAGGTCAGTTTCATAGACTATCGGATTGTATGAAACAACGCTTGTGAGTCTGATTAAATTTTCAGCCCTCTTGTCGAGTATGGCTATAAATAACCCATAGAGATTTTTATCTTCAATATAAAACCTGCCTTTGACAACAGCAATATTTCTTAAGATGCTCTTTACCGTATGAATTGCTTTTTCAAAATTATTGTTAGCCAATTCAAGCGCTAATTGGGCTTCACCCTGAGCACAGCCGGTTTCTTCCATTAAGAGAATAATTTTTTCATCCATATTGGGTATATTCCTTTATTTACGTTCTGGGGTGGGCCTTTTCATAAACTTTTTTCAGCCTTTCTGTTGTAACATGCGTATAAATCTGCGTAGTCGCCAGGCTTTGATGGCCCAACATTTCCTGGACACTGCGCAAATCACAGCCTGCATCCAGCATATGAGTTGCAAATGTATGCCTCAACACGTGGGGCGAAATATTTTTATTTATTGCGGCAGCGCTTATCCATTTATTCAGTATTTTTCTTACATACCTGTCAGAAATACGTGTGCCCCTGTAGTTCACAAACATCGCTTTTTCATTCGCGTCCGCGATTATTTTTTTACGCAAATCCAGGTACTTGTAGAGCGCTTTTAAAGCAACGTTTCCTATTGGAACAATTCTTTCCTTATTGCCTTTGCCTATAACTCTTACTGTATTTCCAAAAAAATCAATACTGTCCAAATTAAGCGATACGAGCTCGCTTATTCTGAGCCCGCAGGAATATAATACTTCCAGAAGAACCTGATCCCGCAGGCCTAAAGAACTCTTATCTTTAGGGATTTCCAACAACCCGGTTATCTCGTCTTTTGAAAGAAAAACAGGAAGGCTTTTTTTGACTTTTGGTGAAGAAATATATTTAAAGAGATTATAAGAGGTTATATTTTCCTGCAAAAGAAATTTAAAGAAAGACCTTAGGGCATATATCTTTCTCGAAATAGTCCTAGAACTAAAATTATATTTTGATAAAAAAGCCAGATAGGCCCTTATTACTAACCGTGCAGATTTCTCAAGATCGGCATTTCCTTCAAATTTTTCATTATAGAACTTTACAAACTCTTCCAGATCATGCTTGTAAGCATGGATTGTATTAAGAGAAAAACTTCTTTGCCGAAGGGAAATGATAAATCTTTTTGTTAAAAGGCCTAGATCATCCATCGAAATTTTTCTTGCCTTTGCATCTTGGAAAATTTGAACAGGAATAAAATTTCCCGAACCTACTGGTCCTTAAATGCATTTGCGAAGAGCATAGCTGGCATTTGACATCGGTTAAAATGGGCTTCTGTTTAGCCTCTATTTTTGTTTCTGCTATATCAAGTTTTGAATTAAACGGTTCATAGAATTCCTTTACGACTTTTTCCCAGTCAATTTTGCCGTCCGCTATTTCATCAAGTTTTTCTTCTATATTCGCGGTAAAGTTAATGTCCACTATTTCGCTGAAATAAGTCTTCAATAAATCATTCACTGATACGCCAATGTCTGACGGGTAAAATTTCCTGCTTTGAAAAAAAACATATTTTCTGTTTAATATGTTTGCAATGGTCGGCGCGTATGTGGAAGGCCTTCCGATTCCATGTCTTTCAAGTGTTTTTATAAGGCTTGCTTCATTATATCTCGGCGGAGGGTCTGTAGTATGTTCATGCGGCATCAATTCAACCAGTTTCAGTATTTCATTCAAATCAAGCTCAGGAAGAATCTTTTCTTGCTGTTCTTCAAGGCTTTCCCCGTTTTCTTCGTCAATTTCATTGAGTACTTTTAGGAAACCTGGAAATAGCAACGTTCTGCCGTTTGCTGAAAATATATATCCATTGGCTGAAATCTGAACACTAACACCGTCATACCGGGCTTCTGCCATCTGGCTGGCCACAAATCTTTGCCATATCAATTTATAAACTTTAAATTGGTCCGGATTCAAATATTTACTAATTGAATCAGGGTCGCGATAAACGTTTGTAGGCCTGATAGCTTCATGCGCTTCCTGAGCACCTTTCGACTTGGTTTTATAAATACGCGGTTTTTCCGGAAGAAATTCTTTCCCCAATTTTTCTTTTAAATATTTATTTGCTTCGTCCTGGGCAACTTTCGCCACATTAACAGAATCAGTCCTCATATAAGTTATCAGGCCGGTGCCTCCTTCCGGAAGTTCTATGCCTTCATATAGGGTCTGAGCGATACTCATGGTACGCTGTGAAGAAAAACCAAGCCTGCGGACTGCATCCTGTTGAAGCGTTGAAGTAGTGTAGGGCGGGTTTGGATTACGGCTGATTTTCTTTTTAACTACATCCGAAACTTTGTATTCATTTTTTTTCAGGTCTTCAACGATTTTGTCACAATCTTCCTTTGTTTTCATCGAGGAGGTTGTGCTTGTATATTTTTCGGCAAACAATTCATAAGGAACCTGTTCATTGTATTTTTTGCCGTCTTTTGAAATAAGATCCGCAATGAATACTGTCCCCTTTTTGTCAAGTTTAACGCTTATTTTCCAGAACCCGGAAGACTGAAAGTTCTTGATTTCGTTTTCTCTTTCAACAATTAACCTGACGGCCACAGACTGCACTCTTCCGGCAGACAGGCCTGAAGCAACCTTTCTCCATAAAAGAGGCGAAAGTTTATAACCTACCAATCTATCAAGTATCCGCCTGGCCTGCTGCGAATTTACAAGCGTTAAATCTAATTCTCTGGGATGTTTTAGCGCGGCATTGATAGCATCTGTTGTAATCTCATGAAAAGTAATCCTTTTCGCTTTTTTTTCATCCAGCTTAAGGGCTTCCAACAAATGCCAGGCAATAGCTTCTCCTTCCCGGTCAAAATCAGTAGCAAGGAATATATTTTTGGCTTTTGACGCCAATTTTCCCAGGGCAGAAACTATTTTTTTCGCGCGGGTAAGAGTCACATAGGTCGGCTTGAAACTTTCATTAATGTCAACCCCGAGCGACTTCCTGGGCAAATCCCTTATATGGCCGTAAGAACTTTTTACAACATAATCTTTTTTGTCAAGCATTTTCGAAATGATACGTTCTTTAGTAGGCGATTCAACAATTACAAGATTCATATTTTTATATATACCTTTCCCGGGAGAGATTTGACCTTTTTCCTCAGTTCAAGCGACAGCAAAGATTGCGAAAGTTCGCCAAAGCCGCAGCAAATTTGTTTTTGAAGTTTGTCGATATTAACACCATCTATGCAGCTGCTAAGTATCTTAATAATTTTTTCTTCCGTCTTATTCATTAAAGCCGGAAGGTCTTCCTGTTGTTTTCTTTGCTCTTCCTGTATTTTCAGCCTTCGTATAAGCCAATCATTTAAGTCGGATATTTCTTCAATAACATCTTCAGCTTTATCAATAAGCCTTGCACCCTGTTTAAGAAGAAAATGCGGCGCATAACTATATTTGGAAAATACATCTCCTGGGACTGCGAAGACATCCTTCCCTTGTTCGGCCGCAAATTTTGCTGTTATTAGGGTGCCGCTTTTATCACTGCCTTCAATAACTATCGTACCTAATGAAAGCGCGGCAATAAGCCTGTTTCTTTTTGGAAAATTAAACCTGTCCGGCGAAGTGTCTAAAGGAAATTCGCTTATAACTGCACCGCATTTGCTTATTTTATCTTCCAATATTTGATTCTCCGGAGGGTAATGAAAATTCATTCCATTTCCAAGTACTGCGATAGTCCGGCCTCCTGAATTCAAGGACTGAGTATGCGCCACAGTATCGATGCCGCGCGCCAGGCCGCTTACAACTGTAACACCTAGATTTGCAAATTCTTTAGAAAGTTTTTGAGTTACTTTTTTACCGTAATCTGTCGGCTCTCTGGTCCCTACTATTGCAACAGAATAAATGTCGTTTTTGTCAAATTTTCCTTTAGCGTATAAAACTACAGGGAAATCCTGCAGGGTTTTCAGATGCTGCGGGTAAGAATCGTTTTCAGGAATTAATATTTCCAGGCCCAATTCATCAGCTTTTTTTATTTCTTTGTCCACATCTATTTTATCTACGCTTGTAAGGATTTTGACAGCCAAACTTTCATTCAGCTCGCCGGCAGCCGATATTTCCTCAATATTGCTTGTGAATATTCTTGAAGCAGAATTATAATATGAAATAAGTTTATTCGCACGCATAACGCTTATCTCAGGCAGCATGTTCAGCAAAATACGAGATTTTAGTTCGGACAAAGGCATAATTTTAGGAAGGGGGCTTTCTATCCTTTAAGCAGACCAATGCGTTTTTCTGCAAAGTTGCAATCAACCGAATCAGGGTATATGTCAATAAGTTTCTGGTATTCTTCAATAGCTTTTCTTTTTTGTTCAGTATCATCGTAGACCCTTGCCAGGGAAAACTGAGCCATAGGCGCCCATTTTGTGTTAGGATATTGCTTTACGACTTTTTCGAATCTGTATATTGCGCTATCCCAATTGGAAAAAACTACCTGGTTCTGGCCGATATAATAATAAAAACCTGGAACCCATTCCCACTTCGGGTGAGAATCTAAATACTCGCTCAATTTTCCTGAAGAGTTTAAATATCTCAGTCCATAAAACAAGCCTACAATGATAAATATTAAAAAAAACAGTTTTTTAAACATGGCCGTTTTTGATTACATTAAAATAATCTATTTCGCTATCTGAATGTAATCCCCTTTAACTATCGGTTCATAGGATTTGTATATTACCGCTGTTGCACTGTCCTCATTTATATTTTCGGTCAATTGCAAAATGCCTAATCTAATGATTTGGTAGCCGATAGCGTCGCCATTGCTGTTCCTGATTTTTTCTTTTTTTCTGTAAATATTGCATCTTGTACCTTTTTT
The DNA here is from genome assembly GCA_018816525.1 of Elusimicrobiota bacterium. Taxonomy (NCBI): domain Bacteria; kingdom Pseudomonadati; phylum Elusimicrobiota; species Elusimicrobiota bacterium. The sequence goes on along the minus strand of JAHIVV010000083.1, from coordinate 5,448 downwards.
AATGTCGTTATTAGCGCCAATGTCCACATAAACAACATCGCCCTGCGAAATTAATGTTTTATCATCTTTTGTCCCTACAATTTTTCCATCCATTTGGAAATCCAACGGAACTACAAAACTTTTGGATTCGAAATATTTGTTTTTAGCTTTTGGTTTTGATTCCTCTTTTTTCAGTTTTTCCTTCGGCTTTTCTACAGCTTTCTGGACAACACCCGCAGCAGGCTCTTGAATTTGTTCCTGCGAAACTTCCGGAGTTTCCTGTTTTGTAGATTGTTCAACAGAAGCATCATCAGCAAGTATCATGGTACCGCTCATTATGAAAAAACCAAATACAAATGACAATACAATAGATTTTTTTAACATTTTTACCTCACTATATGAAGAATGTGTTTCAATAATATAATTATTGTATTTAATTATAACGCAGTAAGTCAATAACTAGTCAGCTTGTAATAGCTGCTTGTTTTTTATCGCTTTCGATTTTAAATACCCAGCAAAAAAATTCCGTTATACAAACGCCTATTACCGCACCGCATATCACGTCGCTTAAAAAATGCACCCCTACATAAATCCTGCTTATTCCGACCGTTACAGCAACAAGCAAAAATAACCAGGCATATTTTTTTATTTTCTTGCTTAAATACGCGGCAGCCGCAAAAATGGCCATAGTGTGGCCGGAAGGAAAACCGTGCTCTTTAAGAGGGTCGGAAAGTAATTTTATATCGCTTATTCGCTGGAGAGGCCTGGGCCTGTTAAAAAGATATTTTAATATTTGAACAACAACTCCCCCTATTAAAAGCAGGGTAATAAAAAAAATAAAATTGAATTTAAAATGTTTCCTGTCATAAAAGTACAGAATTATGCCCATAATAGGAATAATACCGATTCCGTCACCCATCATGGTCATAACTATCATAAATGCGTCGCAAACATCCGAATTTGTTGAATGATTTATAAGAATAACGGCCCTGTCGTCAAAATGATTGAACGAAGATTTGAATTTTTCCCACCTTGCTTCACAAAATAGTTCTGGGGCAGAAAACAAAACAGTAAGAATAATTGCGGGAATAATTTTTTTTAGCATTTTTAGTTACTTAAAAGTGAATACCCCCCCGTATTATTAACCACCGATAATCCGTAAGGAAAAAGTCTGTCAACAAGCGACTTCTTCGTGATAACATAAACTTTCCTGCCGTCTATTTTATGGTTTTCAATAATAAACCCGAACAGCGCATCTTCTTCGGGCGAAATAAACTTTATTTTGCGTTGTGAATAAAAAACAATACTTGGCTGCTGCAGCGCATATACAACAACTGAATCATCCCTGGTATTTTTTACATAATTGGAGAGCTCATACAACCCTCCCTGAACATAAAACCATCCCTTTGGCATTACATACTCAACCATAACAAAATTAAAACAAAACATTATCAGGGCTATAGCGACAAATGAACAAGTCTTTAAACCGTATTTAAAACAAAAGTAGGATGATAATATCAATAATATCAAAAAAATCGACAAAATAACAGGGGCTATGCCAAAAGATATATCATGCATTAAAAAAGGGTTATCAAAGTTCGATTTTGCCATGTTTATTAATTGCTCGTTCAATCCAAAAACAACACAAAAAATCAAAGCAACAATAAATAGAATAACCAGCGATATGTTTATATCAATTTTAAAATTTTTGTCGTTATTTTTATATTCGTTCCACCAATTAGCTGTCAAAATGCTTATCGGAACAAACGAAGGGACGATGTAATTCGGCAATTTTGTTCGCGCTAACGTAAAAAATACAAAAGGCACTGCGGCCCAGAGAAGGATAAAAAAGAGTTTTTTGTCTCTTTTAATCGACCTGAAAATACTCGACGGTAAAAAAGAAGACCAGGGATAAAATCCAAAAAGAATTACCACGGCGTAATAAAATAAATTTCCCGAATGCCCTTCAAAAGAAGATGAAAACCTTGCAATATTGTGATACAAAAAGAAATCTTTTGCAAAATCTCCCTTTGTAAGCACGGTAACAAGTACGTACCAGGGGAGGCTTATAACCAGAAAAATAATTGCGCCTTTAAGCAAATCCATCTCTTTGTATTTTGATAATTGCCTGGAAAATGCCAGAAAAAGAAAAATAACAAGTCCGGGGATAATTAATCCCGAGGGCCCTTTTGTCAGCACAGCCAGGGCGCTAAAAATGTATACACCAATATAATAACGTTTATTTTCAGAAAAATACGCTTCAAGATAGCAGAACAAACTTGCTGATATTAAAAGCATTAATAAAGCGTCCATAGTCGCAGCTTTTGATATAACCATCATTTCAATATTTGCAATCAATATAACACCAGCCATTATTGCAGTCGTCCTGTTAAATAACCTTGAAACAAAATAATAAATAATTACCAGCAGGGTTAAAATGAAAATCACGCTCGGCAGTCTTGCCGCGAATTCGTTTATACCGAATACTTTATAACTCAGGCTTACAAACCAGTAATATAACGCAGGTTTATGTAAAAAAGGCAGATAATTAAAATGAGGCACCGCATAATTGCCTGTTTCAAGCATTTCCCGGGCTACTTCGGAATAATATGCTTCATCATCATCAAATAAACCGCTTTTGCTTATACCCGCAAAAAGATAAAATAATACAGCGGCTCCGATCAGAATGTACTTCATTATTTTTTGAAATTTCATGCTATCCCCTTATCAACCGAACGGTAGCCTATAAATACGTCAAATCAACTTTAATTTCCTTTCCTTGAACTAATCCGTAAACTATTTTCTCCGGATATTTTTTTGTTTTTCTCATATTCTCATGCATACGAATAGTATTTTTGTACATGTTGGCAATTTCAATTTTTCTATATTCCGGAACCCAAGGAGGCGGCCCTATGGCTAACATTTTACAAGAATTAGAGTTCACTGACAAGTACCTGTCGCAAAAATGTTAATTAAGAATTAAAACTGTCCACTTTTAATTCTTAGCTACCAGGGCCTGGTTGCTTTTACGCCGCTAATTTAGTATTTTTTAATATATGAATTTCATTCTTCCTTTATTGTTATCCTTAACCTTGTTTCTGGATCCTATTTTCCCTGACATGCAGATTATCAGGCCGAAATTGCTTGTAATAGAATTGGGGCTTTTCTGTTTATTATTTGCCTGGCTGATAAGAACCATTCAACAAGGAAAAATTGAAATCCGCAAAACCAACCTTAATTTCCCTATAATCATATATATACTGTACATTTCGATTGCTTACCTGCTAAGTGAAAATAAATCTGTTGCTTTTAATGAATTTAAACGCATGCTTATTTGTTCTTCAATATATTTTCTATCCTGTAACATTTTGGGTAAAGACTGCGAGAAAAACAAAACTTTAAGGAATACCATCCTGGTAAGCCTGATTGCGGGCTCTTCAATAGCCCTGCTATACGGATTCTTGCAGCATTTTGGAGATATTCATTTGGCCAAATTCGTTTTCAGCGTGCCCCAGATGGGACGGGCAGCATCAACTTTCGGCAATCCTATTTTCTTTGCTGTTCATCTGGTATTTTTCCTGCCCATTTTGCTTGGATTTTTCTTTTATTTAAACCAGAATAAAAAGCGCTCCCTGCTTATATTTGTAAGTAAACTTGTGGTTGCGGCTATATTTATTATCGGATTGTTTACACTCTATTTCACGCAAACCCGGGCCGCCTGGATAGGTTTTTTTATATCAATACTGCTATTTATCATATTGATGATAAAATCAACAAAATTAAAGATAATATTTATCTCGATCTCAATTTTTTTAGGAGTAATTTTTGCAATTTTAACACACGATGTCTGGCTGAGGCAGCAGGCGCACCTCTTAATTTGGCGCGATACATTATCCATGTGGATGCATTCCCCGCTTTTCGGAACAGGGCCGGGGACTTTCCATATAAATTTTCCTAAATTCGCTTCACAGGATTTACTTGCCATCTGGCCCCAGTCCCAAAGAATTATTAACGACGCCCACAATGAATATGTACAACTGCTTGCTGAAACAGGCATTATCGGCTTTGGGATATTTTTCTGGATACTTTTCAGCTTTTTCAGGCCGGGACTGAAAACATTCAATCAAAACCGCAATTCTAATGAAGCCTACATCCTAGCAGGGCTATTGTGCAGCGCGGCTGGGGTACTGATTCAGAATATCGGGTCAGTAGACATGCGCTTTATTATATCTGCGTTTTATCTCTTTTTGGTAATAGGCTTGCTTTATTCATTTGAAAACTCGGCTTATATAATACCTCTCAATCTGAAGAAAAATGCAAAAATCACTTTAATGATATTATCACTTTTTATTTTCGGGATTATCGGGCTTGATAAAAAACCAAAAATTCACTTTGTTTCCTTATTACACTATGATTTTTCAGCGAATAAACTGGATATCCAGCCTTTACCTGAAGGAACGGGCCTGCTTCCTTTGATATTACGCCCTTATTTGGCCCAGAAACTTCTTTCCCGGGAAGTTGATTTCTTTGACGAAAAACTGTTTGAACCGATTAAAACACTGGATGAACTCCTGGAATTGCAAAAAAAATACCCTAATGAAACCAAAATTTATGAAAAACTTGCCTGGAGCTATTCTAAGGAAAGAAATTTCCCGAAAGCCATAGAATGTTATGAAAAGGCCCTGCAAATAAACCCAAATCTTCCTGGGGTTTATAACAATCTTGGAAATGTGCTTTTTTATGTAAATAACAGAAAAGACTCCATAGAGTGCTATAAAAAATCAATTGAAATAAAGCCCGGCCAGCCTGATGCGCACCTCAATCTTGGTATACTGCTTTATTTGGATGGAAAATTGGAAGAATCTGCAAAACATTTCGATTTTGTATTGAAAAAAGACCCGGGTAACGAAAAAGCGATTGTCTATCTAAAAAGGATGAGAGAATGACCTGCCGGCATTTCGGTACCTGCGGAGGCTGTTCCCTCCAGGACATACCTTACGAAGAACAATTAAAAACGAAACAGCGCCAGGTTCAGTCAATTTTTAAATCCATAGGATCGTCTGAAGATTCAATCAAGCAGATTACCCCTTCCCCTGCTCAACAATTCTATAGAAATAAAATGGAATTCGTTTTTGGCGAAGAAAATGGCAAGCCTTTGCTTGGCCTGCATAAAAAAGGCCAATATAATGAAGTTGTAGATTTGCAGGAATGTACCGCTTTTTCTTCAAAAACCGGCGCTGTTCTTGAAGCAACAAGAAAATGGGCGGTAGAAAACAAGATACCCGTTTACAATATGAAAAAACAAGCCGGTATCCTGCGCTATCTGGTGCTTCGCGAGGCCAAAAGCAGCGGCCAATTGATGGTGAACCTGATAGTATCAATAACGCCTTATGTTTTTGAATATGATTTCAAGAAAAAAGCGCTTCAGCTTGTAAAAAGACTGACAGATTCAGGAATTAACCTGGCTTG
>JAHIVV010000082.1 GCA_018816525.1 Elusimicrobiota bacterium | reverse complement strand
TTTTTTCCATGATGACGTTATTTTACATAAAAAAGGATGGATTTACAACAAAATCAGAAGAAAATGGCGGGCTCATTTCAAAAGCCTATTTACTTTTTCCATAAAAATCCGGTAATCAAAGGGTTTAGGCAGGTAATCATCAATTCCGTAGGAAAATATCTCTTTTCTCATCTTTGGAGAGTCGTAACCGGTAATAACCATAATGAGTATATCCTTTAGTTTCAGGTCAGCGCGGATATATTGACAGACTTCGAAACCTGATATATTGGGCATCATAAGGTCCATTATGATAATATCAGGCCTTTGTTTTTTTATCTCTTTCAACGCCAGAGCAGATGATGAAAAAAAAGTCGCAATTACTTTATTGGCTTCAAAAACGTCCTTTATGAGAAGTGAAACATCCGGGTCATCTTCAATAATAAAAATCGTTTTCATATTGGCAGCCTGATGACGAATTCCGAGCCTTTGCCTTCCCCTTCGCTTTTTGCGATTACTTTACCGTTGTGTTTCTGTATAATTCCGTAACTTACCGTCAATCCCAGCCCTGTCCCTTTGCCGATATCTTTCGTCGTGAAAAACGGGTCAAAAACATGGCCCACATTTTCTTTTTTAATCCCGATTCCCGTATCCCGGAAAGAAACATCCATCATGCTGTTGTTTATTTTTACTTCTATCGTTAATTTTCCCCACCCGTTAGGCATCATGGCATGAATTGAATTATTTATAATATTCAAAAATACCTGTTGAATATGGCTCGGCGAGCCTTTGACAAGAGGAAGTTTTAGCGGAATAATTTTTGAAACTTCAATATTTGAAGACCGCATTTCTGTTTCGCAGAAATTAAGCGTTTCATTTATCAGGGTTTCAATGTTTGTCGGCTGAAAAATATAGTTCTTTTCCCTGGCAAAATCCAGCAAAGCCCTAACAATTTTTCGGCAGCGCTGGGCGGCCTGCTCTATTCTTTGAAGGTGAATTACACTGGGGTCGTCCTTCGGCAGTTTATCCATAAGAAGCTGTGCCTGCCCTAGTACTCCCGTCAATGGGTTGTTTATTTCGTGCGCCACGCCGCCTGCCAGCTGGCCTATGTCCATTTGAACAATCTGCAGCTGCAATTTTCGTAAATTATCTACCATCTTATTAAAACTCAAGGCCAGTTTTCCCATTTCATTATTCGGATTTACAGTTATATGGTAATCCAGGTTCCCTTCACCTATTTCCTGAGTCCCTTTGATTAACGCCGTTAAAGGCACCCAGATAGCCATAAAAGTCACAATACCCAGAATGACACCTACCAAGACAGCGATCAAACCGAAAGAAATTGAAATAATTGCATTGCGCCTGCTGACATTTTTTACCGTAGCCTCATAGGAGTTTAAAAGCGCATAATAGTCGTCAATTACTTTTATAACATCTTTCTGGGCCTGTTTTTCCAGCGGCATTATGCTGTCTTCATAATAACTGAATCTTTTCTCCCTGCTTAATGAAAACATAGTTTTACACATGTCCATATATTTTGTGTAAAATGCCTGAAAATCTTCCTTTTCCTTACTGTCATTTATTTTTTTAAGTTTGGCTTGTATGGGTTCAAGCTGTTCGTCGAATTTGTCTTTTTCGGTAGAATCGTTAAGGATTATGAAATAGCTTACGTTCCTTGTCTGCCTTTCATAAGAAAGAGATATTTCACGCCAGGAGGTCAGTGTTTCCGAAAGCAGGAGGCTTTTGTCCAGAAGCATTCTTGCCTGATAGGTATAGGCTACAAAAATAAGGCTGATAGAAAGCACCAACATTACAAGCACGCCGAATGCAATAAATAATCTAGTTTTGATTGACACAGAGATTATCTCGCCACGATTATCGTCCCATTATAGTTTTTATTTTTGCTTTGAAACAAATACAAATAAACTCCTGGATTAATTACTGCCCCTTTTGAATCCCTGCAATCCCACACAAAACACCAGTCCAGGCTGCCTGCTTTCGCTATACGCTGTGAAGAAAATATTTCCCTTACTTTATACCCGTCAAGTGAAAATATATTTAACTTTGCATTTTCATACTGCGGGTCATAAAATTCAAAAAATACATAGTTATTATCCTGTACTCCATATGAAGGAGTTACTATTTTAGGATACACTTTTTTGAGCTGCAAGTCAAACTCATCCGAGAAGGAATGAACCGCAGAAACCGCGGAAACCGCGAAAATGAACAAGAATAATTTTATTCGTTTTTTAATCATACTGCCTCCTTTTATAAAATCCGGCTGTCCTCTCAAGACGGGTTATTTTACAGCATTCAATTCTTTCCGGGCTTCAGAAACATCAATACCAAACTGTTCATATCTGTTAATGATTTTCTTCAACAGGTCCGACTGGGACTTATTGTCAATACCTTTGGCAACCATCTTCCTGTAATAGGTCAGGCTGTCGATATACATTCTCTGCTGGTTTCTTTGTTCTTCAAGCAATACTTTGTATTCGTCCTGGGCTGAAGAAATATCAATTTTCTTGCCTTTATACTTTGCTACAATCTGCTGTATCTTGGTTATACGTGTTGAGAAAACCAGTTTATCCGCAGTTTTTCTGTAAGCATTATATTCATCGAAATACTGCCTTTCGATATTCCCGGATAAAGTCAAAGGCAGTTCAGTTATAACCGGTGTCACAGGAGTTTTCACTCCGGTACCGGCTTTAGCCGGTGTTTTCCCAACGGGTGGAGTTTTTACAGGCGCTTGTTCTACAGGCGCAGGAATCACAGGAACCGGCCTTCTAAGTAATTCTTCCAGCTTTTCCCTCAGCTTGCCTATCTCTTTATTTGCGGCTTCCAGTTCCTGGTTTTTCTTTGCCAGTTTTTGCTCAGTTTCCAATCTCGTTTTTTGCTCCGCTTCCAAAGCTTTATGTTCAGCTTCCGTAGCTTTCTGTTCTTTTGCCAGAGCCAGCTGCAGAGCTCCTGTCTCTTCCGGTAAGTGCATAACGGGGCCGAATCTTAAAATTAATGAAACTTTATGGTTTCCCATCGTGCCTTTTATCCCGCTTATCGGGTACTCCATAGCATAATCAAGCTGTAAACCGGTTGTTTTATAACCGAAGCCGAACGCTATATTTGTAAACTCATTAGTCCCGACAATAATACTTGACCTTAAACCAAACCCGAAAGGAAGAAATTTTTCTCCCCCGACGCTTACCCGGGAATCGTTTATTTTATTCATCTCACGGGAACTCAGGTCAATACTCAACAGGAAACTTTCAGCATTATGCATGAAACCTAAATTATAAACCCTTGGAAGTTTTGATTCATCAGTATTATCAAGAGCAATATTCGGTTCGTTGATATTTGCAGCCATAAAACCTATTTTGTAGTTTGTAAACAAAGAATACTTAAAACCAAAGTCATACGCAACGGCAGATTTATTAAAACCGAATTTATCAAAAAGCGAATCAGCTTTTGCCGTACCTGTCTGCAGGGAAGATGTAATTCCGTCGTTGTTTAAAGAATCAAAAGTATAATCATCCTGGCCATAACCTATGGAAAGGCTCTTGACTGTGAACCCTACATCAAGCTTCTTTACCCCTCCGATCCTGAAGTTTTTTCCATAAGAAAACGCCAGCGTGGTTTCTTTGTAATATGTGCCGGAATTAAAAACGAGCATCGAAAAACCGATTGTGCCGAAATCCTTTTTAAACTTTAAAGGCTGGGCCAATCCCAGGAACGAATAGGCCAGGTTGGATTTATCCCACAGGCCCATATACATCTGGGAATACTGGGTTGTAAACTCCGTGCGCGGTATCAAAGACAAGCCAGCCGGATTATAATAAGTTGAATATACATCGTCAGCTACAGCTGTGTACGCCCCTCCCAAGGCCGCCGGCCTGGCGCCTATGGGAATAGGCTCAAAAGCGGCATAACAAAAACTAAATAACGATACATAAAAGACAGAGAGTAAAACAAAAATTGGGATTCTGGATAATTTATTCATGGTAATCCTCCTGCGTATATTATCTCGCAACAACTATAGTTCCGTTATATACTTTTCCTTCGCCTTCAATCTGGTAAATATAAGTTCCGGGTGCAACAACATTCATATCTTTATCTGCGCCGTCCCAGGAGATATATCCTCCGGGAACATTTGAATTTTCCGTGATATCAGCAATTGTTTTTATCAGCAGGCCTGTCATATCAAAAATCTTAATTGTAACCAGCGCGCCCCTGGGGTTATCAAACCTGAAGAAGGCTTTATCATTGCGTCCGTCGTTGTTAGGAGTAATTATTTTAGGTATAACTTCATAGTTTGTTAATTCCGTAGAATTCATTGCATACCTTATCTGATACCTGCCGATATATTTTACGTCTGATTTTACATTTTCTTTCTGTGCGTCAATTGATGATGCCAGTTTAACCCATTCTTTTCCGTTATAGAAGAATAACGAAAGCCATTTTTCAGGCTCCGCCAGTACTTTACTCATCTGGCTTCCACGCGAAGAAATGGTTTGCTTATCATACGTGATCGCCACCTGGGCTTTTGGTTTTTCAAATTTGAAATCCTGATAAAATTCAAGTTTTCCGTTTAAAATCCTGTACGGTTCGATTGTGAAAGACCTGAATATCGGGCCCTTTTCATTTTCTTCGTTTCTGGTCCATTTCAAGTATACATCGCTTATAACAGCCTTGATTTCTTTATCCATCTTTACGTAAGACCTGTCGGCAATCATAGAATAAATATTAAGGTCATCTGAATTGTCAGCTATCATGGAATCGCTGAAGTTGCCGCAAATATCAACAGACCTGACCTTGTAGTATTTTATCTGGCTTGCCAGCGGGACTTTAAATCCAAGCGCTTCAATAACAGGTTTTGTAGAAGCAATCAAGTGCCATGCGTTCATGTCAGCAGATTCGTAGATCTGATACCTGTATATTTCAGAAGATTTGGGTTTTGGCGTAGTTATTGCCGTCAGTACGTTTATACTGCTTATATCCCGCTGATACGCCACCTGCGACCAGGACATATTGAAAGTAGTCGTGTCTTTGGTTGTAGTCAATCCAAGAGGCGTGAACGGCATTGTATTGTCTCTCGGCACATTTACAATTCCGGATATTGTTGTTGACGACATATTCCCCGACCAGTCATATAGGAATATCGAGAAATAATAAGTATTATTTCCGATTAGTTCAGATATTCTCTCAACTGTGTCTGTTGAGCTTTGAGGAATTTTAATGAATGAGAATCCGTCTGCCGAATTTGAAGGATATTTATCGTCGCGATAATTGATATATGCCCTGTCAAGGTCCACATCTTTAGGATATTTGTAGGAAACGGTAAGAGTGCAGCCGATATCAATATCTTCCGACCAGGCTGACTGGATTGCCAGATTTTCAAGTACTCCGGGCGGTACAATATCCTTCCAAGTGTAAATAGTAGCTGTAGAAACCGAGAAATTACCGACGGGGTCGTAAGTCCTTATTTCATAATAATATGTATTTTGCGGATTAAGATTTGTAAATTCATAACAAGTTGTAGCTATTGGGAGTTCAATCGGAGCTATATTGTTGTAAGAATTTCCTCCGTTTTTCACAAAATTCTGTGTACTGACGTAGATGGCCGTCTTTTCCCAGTCATGGTTTTGATATAACGCCCTGTCAAAATCCGGATGAGTCCAGTTAAGAGAAATATAAGTTCCTTTGGAAACATTTGCATCGGTATTTAGCGCCAGGCCGCTTACAGCGTCAGGAGCTATATTATCATAAACGGTATAAACAGAAACAAGTGTTCCGGTTCCGGAATACAAAACAGGATCTGCTGTATCAAATGAATAGATTCTATAGAAATATGTAGTCCTGGGTTCAAGTTGTAAATGCGAATAAGTGAACCAGTCATTTGCAGTCAGCCCTGAAAGCGCTATGCTTGGAGAACTGTCTTTATCCGTTGGATAGGCAACCGTGCTATAACATATTTTTACGCCATCGAAAGATTTCGTGGCGCTTATCTGTGGGTTTTTCCAGTTAAGCGAAACATAACTGCCGGAGCTCAAATCAATAGAACCGAAAGCTTCACCGTAGAGCGGAGCAACTTCATTCGGCGGATAAAAATTAAACGCCCTTGAAATCGCCTTATTAGATTCATGAGACCAGTTTGTTTTTGCATACCATTCATCGCTGGTCCAAATCCAGAAATAGAATGAAACGCTTGTCTGTAAACCGGTAAGTAAAACAGTCTGTGAAGCACCAGGATAGACATTTGAAGTTGAAATATAAACTTGTTTTGCCTGGTTCCAGTAAGCTAACGGATCCGCTTTAAGCAAATCACTATCAACCATAGGATGTTGTGTGGTTGAATAACAAATCCTATATCTGCCATCAATTATTCTATTTGATACTTCATCGTTGCCCATTGCTGTCCAATTAAGAGTGATTCCACCAGGTACATCTTTTGTAGGAGAAGCAATCAGATTAGTTACAGCAGCTGGTGCGGTCGATGAAGACGATGCATACGAACTTGATTGGAATACAATAAACTGTGCTTTTGTATCCATCGGACTGTGGTTGAATACATTATCAACCGACTGTATTGCAAACCAGTAATACTTTGATGATTGCAAGCCCGTAACTACAAATGATTCTGATGAATGTGGTAATGAATATTCTTTAATACCCCAATTGTTCGGCAAACCTGAGTTTGCAGCTACAGTAGAAACTGAAGAATGATTCCACCAAGCTATGGTATCGCTATTTACATCATAGATGCTGAAAGTAGCGTATTTAATTATATAAGAATAAACAGGAGTGCCGGCAGGCATATCGGCAGGAGCTGTCCAAGAAAGTTTTACTTTCCCTCCGCCATTATCACTCGAACCGTTTACTCCGGTGATAAAATGCGGGCCTGCTGACAGATTAGTAACTGCATCCGGCGCAGTAGTATCATACACACCGCCTGTTATGCCTAACACCAGGTATGCAGTGTCGCTTGCAGCAGCAAATAGGTTTGGAACATAAAGAATCTGTCCCAAAAGGGCTGTTAGAAGAACTAACCTGGTCAGTTGAGTGAATATCGACCTTTTTTTATTCATATATTTTCCTAAAGCTATAATTTTCTGCGGGCACAGAAAATCCTGACAACTTTACCCCCGTAAAGGTAGAACTTCTGCGCCCATTGATGATTGCAGGCGGATAAGAGATACCAACTACCCCCGTAGAGGTAAACTCTGTATCCGCCTTTATAATGACAAAAAGCTGAGTAGAAGAAGTTTCTGACTTTACCCCCGTAAAGGTAGAACTTCTGTACTCAGCCGATATATAACAAATCCAATGAAAAAACCCTGAAAATGTATCTTTCAGGGTATAACTGACTCTATTATTCTTAATTATTAAAAAATATAAATTAAAAGATGAGTGAACCTGTGGCTCACAAATAACATAAGCACACACAGAAGTCTACCTCTACGAGGGTTTTGGTATTTCTTTCTTTTTTTACTAATCTATGGAGTCCCGCATTTTACTACGGGATACCATCGAACAGTAGTACTTTGTGACTATTGGCCAATTACGGATTTCGCGGCTACAAGCAGCCCCGACCAATGCCGGGGCCGCTCAAAACCAATTACAAACCTTCTCCGGCTGTTACTGTAACTGCAACTTTACGGTATCTTTGATCAGATACTCCCGAAGGCAAACGAACTTTGAAATACAGATTTCTTGACTGACCAGGAGAAACCATGTTTTTGTCAGCAGCACTAGTTACTGCAGTAGCTATTGAATTAGTTGCTGGTCCATATTGAAGCGCGGCTGTTTGATAAAATCTTCCTGTATCGTCAAGTAAGTCATTGGTATCAAAATCCGCCTGTGTTGCCTGTGCACTGCAAAAAACTGCTTTTAGTGCAATCGCATTAACTCCACAGTCACCCGTGTTTAAACCATTATATGCCCAAGCAGGGTAGGCAGTATCAGTGGCTGCCCAAGTTACACCATCCGAACCTTGCTCCTGTCCGGTTACCTGTAATGACCAGCTTGAAATCAAACCAACACCGTTGTTTGAAACTGCAATAGCTGTTGAAACAACAACTGCGTTCGGGGATGATGTTGTCAAAGCCCAAAGATTAACTTCATCGCCACCATCAGCTTGATCAACTGCATTACCAACCATCACTGAAAGCGTACCGGTACACCTGACAACTACATAACCGATATCACTGGTAGCTGCCAGTACAGTTCCAACAAAACCGCTGACCATACTTAAAACTAACAAAACGCCTAATAGCTTTTTCATAGATCTTACCTCCTTTTTTATTAAATTTTTTACTCGTACCTGAATACAGTCACTCATACTACCTCCTTTTGAATCATAAAGTTAAACCACGCTTCTTACTCCCTGATATTAATATAACATGGTTTTTTGGAAAAGTCAAGGGCTTTGTTTGG
>JAHIVV010000081.1 GCA_018816525.1 Elusimicrobiota bacterium | reverse complement strand
TGAAAGCGTTAATAATCAGCGCAGTCCGTGAAATATTATATACAGCCGCCTCTCTTGAAACCTGTTTAGGAAGTATCTGCCGGGCTTTTGCTGTGGGCAGTTCAAAAGCAGGAACACAAACTATTTGATCAAGATTTTGAGGAGGCGCAATTTTAACGCATTTTATTTCTTTGCCGATTGAATAAGAAATACATAACCCGCCGAAAATCGCAGGAGCCACGTTATCCGGGTGGCCTTCCAGTTCAGCCGCAATTTTCAGCATCTCGTCCCTGGATAATTTATTTCCACAAAGATAATTTGCCGCAAGCATACCGCCGACTCTAGCGGCTGCGCTGCTGCCTAGACCGCTGGCTAAGGGAATACGATTCAATAATTTCAAGTGCAATGCCGGCATTTTCCGGAGACAAAGGGTTTTAAAAACCCTGCTCATTGCTTTACAGATTATGTTTGTGTCGTCTTTAGGCAGTGAGTTTTCACCTTCACCCGCTATTTCAATGCTGCAAAGCAAATTTTTATTTTTAGATTCAGTTACTTCGATTTCGTTATAAAGGTTTAAAGCCATTCCAAGAACATCAAAACCCGGGCCAAAATTTGTTGTAGTTGCTGGAATTTTTACTTTAAACTTCATGCTTTTTCAACCCTTGGCGGCAGGGCCTTATTCATTTCTCTCATGGCACAGAATGAACCGCACATGGTACAGGTATCTTTGTCATGAGCCTTAGATTTTTTTCTTTCGCTTCTGAATTTATCCGGGTCGAGAGCGTTTTTTTCCTGCCGGGCCCAGTCAAGATCTTTACGCATTTTTGAAAACTCGTTATCCCACTCTTTTGCTCCCCTGATTCCTTTTGCAATGTCACCGGCATGAGCCGCTATTCTCGACGCAATTACCCCGTCATGTACATCCTTTGCGTCAGGAAGGTGTATATGTTCAGCCGGCGTAACGTAACAAAGATAATCCGCTCCGGCCGCTGAAGCAATCGCCCCGCCAATAGCCCCTGTAATATGGTCATAACCCGGCGCCACATCCGTGACTAAAGGGCCCAGAACGTAATACGGCGCGTTATAAGCCAATTGTTTTTGCAGCTTAATATGTGATGCAATATGGTTAATGGGCATATGCCCCGGGCCTTCTACAATTGTCTGAACATTTCTTTTGCGCGCTTCTTTTACCAGTTCGCCTAAAACCGTCAGTTCTCCGATTTGAGCGTCATCGTCTGCGTCAGCTGTGGCACCAGGGCGTAAACCATCCCCCAAGCTTAAAGTTACGTCATATTTGTATGCGATATCAAGCAGCCTGTCAAAATATTCATAAAGCGGATTCTCTTTGCCTGTCACAGTTATCCATTCTACCAGGAATGCACCGCCCCTGGATACAACACCGCAGATTCTTTTCTGTTTATTCAAAATCTCAACTGTTTTTTTGGTAATTCCGCAATGAACCGTAATAAAATCTACCCCGTCAGCTACCTGCTCTTCTATTACCGAAAATAATTGTTCCGCAGGCATTTGCGAAACACTTTTTTTCCTTAAAATCGTTTCACAGGCTGCCTGGTATATCGGGACTGTGCCCACCGGAATTGTGGAATACTTTATTATTTGCTGCCGGATTTTACTCAAATTGCCGCCGGTTGATAAATCCATTACCGTATCAGCTTTGGCTTTAATCGCAACTTCAAGTTTTTCAAGTTCTTTATCAAAATCTATACAATCAGGCGATGTGCCGATATTTGCATTAACTTTAGTTTTTAACCCTATACCAATCGCACAAAGTTTAAATAGCGCGCTTGGTTTACGTGTATTGTTCTTTGTTATCACAATAGACCCGGCAATCAAACCGTCCGTAATATGTTTAATACTAACGTTTTCTTTTTTTGCAATCTCTTTTATATCTTGGACTGCGGTATTACTTTTTGCCAGGTCGATTAAAGTCACAGCTTTTTTTCTCCAATGTGTATAATTTAAACCTGATTTTCTTAAATTCGGATCCTGCAGATGCTGAAAAAAGCTTCGAGTATTCTTCAAGCACCCGGAGAGC
>JAHIVV010000080.1 GCA_018816525.1 Elusimicrobiota bacterium | reverse complement strand
GCTTCGCGAGGCCAAAAGCAGCGGCCAATTGATGGTGAACCTGATAGTATCAATAACGCCTTATGTTTTTGAATATGATTTCAAGAAAAAAGCGCTTCAGCTTGTAAAAAGACTGACAGATTCAGGAATTAACCTGGCTTGCATGACAGTGGGCTTAAATGACAGCAAGTCAGGTGTTGCCCTGGCCGAAAAAAACGAACTTATTTACGGCAATGCATTCATAGAAGAAAAAATAGGCAAAATAAACTACAAAATTTTCCCTTACACATTCTTTCAGACTAACAGCTATTTGTGCGAAAAACTCTACGATACTATCAATGAATTTGCCCAAGCCCAAAAAGGCACCACTGCATTTGACCTTTTCTGCGGATCCGGAGGCATAGCACTATATATTTCAGAAGTTTTTGAAAAAATAATAGGGATTGAGCTCAATTCTAAAGCCATCGATAACGCTGTGGTAAATGCAAAACTCAATAACATCAGCAACTGCGAGTTCGTCTGCGAGAGAGTTGAAAACTATTTAAAGAAATTCGAAATATCAAAATTCAAAGTAAAGCTTTCGACTGTTGTAATCGACCCTCCCAGGGCCGGGCTCGCCAAAAAGTCCATACAGTCTATCATAGAATTGAATCCGGCGAATATAATTTATGTCTCCTGCAAGCTGGATTCTATAATCAATGATTTGCAAAGCTTCCTCCAATATTATAAAATAGTGTCAGTTCAACCGTTGGATATGTTCCCGCATACACCACATCTGGAAGTCATAGTAAAGCTAATACACAAATAATTTAAGTTTATGGAAAATCTATCAAATGATTTAAATGAACCGCAAAAAGAAGCTGTCCTTTGTACAGAAGGGCCTCTCCTTGTTTTGGCAGGTGCAGGAACCGGAAAAACCCGTGTTATAACTTACCGTATAGCCAATCTTCTTGAACAGGGCGTATCTCCTTATAATATTTTGGCGATAACCTTCACAAATAAAGCCGCTGAAGAAATGAAAAGAAGGGTTGCCCTGCTTTCCCAGGAAAAAGGCAGCCAGGTCTGGATATCGACTTTTCACTCCTTTGCCGCAAAAGTGCTCAGGATTGAAGCCCAACACATCAAATTAGACCGCAACTATGTAATTTATGATGATTCCGACCAGAAAAATATTATCAGGCAATGCATGAAAGAGCTCAATATTGACGACAAAAAATACAAGCTGGGAGCTATACAGGATGCAATAGCCCGGGCAAAAGACGACCTTATAGATGCCGGTTCATACGGGATCTATACAATAACAGACAATGACAAGATGCGTTATATTATATCGACTGTCTACTTGCTCTATCAAAAGAAACTCGACAGTTGCAACGCCCTCGACTTCGGTGATTTACTACTTAAACTTATGGAAGCGTTTATAAATTTCCCCCATATAAAAGAAAAATATATGGCAAAATTTAAATATGTTCTGGTTGATGAATACCAGGATACCAACCGCGCCCAATATATGCTTGTAAAAAACCTGGTTTCAAAACACAGGAACCTGTGCGTTGTAGGAGATGACGACCAGGCTATTTATTCCTGGCGCGGAGCGAATGTAAGGAACATCCTTGATTTTGAAAAAGATTACCCTGAAGTAAAAATAATAAAACTTGAGCAGAATTACAGGTCAACAAAAAATATCCTGGATTCTTCGTGGAACGTCATAAAAAACAATTCAGCCCGGAAAGAAAAACGTTTATGGACCCAGAAAGCGACCGAAGAGAATGTCCGGCTGTTAAACTTCAGCGATGAGCTTGAAGAAGCCAAATTTATTGCAAAACATATAAAAAACCAGCACGCTATACATGATATCCCGTATAAAAGCTTTGCGGTATTTTACAGGACCAATGCCCAGAGCCGCGTATTTGAAGACGCGTTCAGGCAGGAAAAAATCACTTACAACATTGTAGGTACTTTAAAATTTTATGACAGAAAAGAAATAAAGGACATTATTTCCTATTTGAGGGTCATTATCAATCCGAATGATAACCTCAGCCTAAAAAGAATCATTAATGTGCCCCATAGAAGCATAGGCGATACAACTATTAAAACATTTGAGGAATATGCGTCTGCAAATAATTTATCCCTTTGGGAAAGCCTGGCGCACGCAAACGAGCTTGATATTTCAGGCAGAACAAAGAAAATAATAGGCGACTTTGTTACTTTAATGGAGCATTTTAAACAACAGTTAGTTGAATTGTCCGGCCCGGAGCTCACCCAGGCAATACTCAAGGAAACAGGCTACCTAGATACTTTAGAGCTTGAAGATACTGCCCAGTCAAAAGAAAGAATTAATAACCTTATGGAATTTTTGTCCGCTATCCAGGAATACAATGAGCAAAACGATAAAAAAAGTATCGAAGAATTTCTGGGCAATATAGCGCTTATGTCTGAGGTTGATACCTGGGATAAGGCAAAAACAGTAAATTCTGATAACGTAACCATAATGACCCTTCATTTAGCCAAAGGGCTTGAATTTGATACAGTGTTCGTAACCGGCCTTGAAGAAGGGTTGTTTCCTATCTCTTCTTCAATTATGGAAGATAACCTTGACGAAGAGAGGCGGCTGTGTTACGTAGGCATGACCCGTGCAAAAAACAATCTTTTTCTCACTTATGCGGAATCGAGGAGATTGTACGGGCAGATAAGGTTTAACGCGCCCTCAAGATTTATACAGGAAGCGCAACTATCGACGGAGTCAATGATTATGACAAAACCAAAGCAGGCACAAGCAGCAAAACCGTTTTATGTTTCAAAAGTTTCTGCAAATCCAAAATCATCGGGTATTTACCGCAGGGGCCAGAGAGTGAAACATGCTGAATTTGGCCAGGGAAGGATTGTGACTATAAGCGGAGAAGAAGAAAATTTGAAGGTTACTGTGCTGTTTGAAAACGGCAATATGAAGAAACTCCTGGTGAAATACGCCAACCTCCATTCTTGTTAAAACTCACATTTTTTCATACCAGAGCGTGTTCGAGATATTTATGGATAAGCACACCTACGTATTTACTGCCGATTATTACTACGACAGCAACTGCAATATGCTTCAATACTTCCATTTTCGGGCTTTTGTTGTTCTTGCGTGAAATATAATAACTTAGCACTGAAAGTACCGATAAACCCCAAACAAATGAAATAATCTGCGCTTTATCCATAGGGAACACTACTACAATAAAAACAAAACTTAAAGATATAATTAACCTGGTCAAAAAATTAAAAATCGTTGATATAAATGTCTCTTTAGCCCCGCAAGGAGGTACCGCCAAAACTAAAATTAGCTATTGATTTTACTTCCTGCTTTAAACCTGCCATTTTATTAACCTCAATTATTTTTTACCAGGATATCACCGATAATGTTGGCGGCTTCGTCGCCGCGGTCCGCAGCGTTTGATAAATGCCTGTAAACTTCCCTCGTTTTAAGAATCAAAATCACATCATTGGTTTTAAACAACTCAACGAGGGCTTCCCTATACCTGTGTTCTACGGTATTTTCCAGCTTTTTTACTCTTATTATATGTTCGGTACAGACCGACGGGTAAGATTTTATGGAACTTATCGCTTTATTTATCTCCTTACTGGCTTCTAAAAGTATTCCTGCAATTTCTTTAAGATGAGCATCCGGCTTTATTTCAAAAAGCATCATTTCTTCAACTGTTGATTTTGTATAATCCAGTATGTCGTCTATAGCGCGGGATAATGAGAAAATATCCTCACGGTCAATAGGTGTAACGAAAGATTTGTTAAGCTCATCAATCAATATCCTGCGCAATTCATCAGCTTCTTCTTCAATCTGGTAAACTTTTTGCCCATTCTCCTTTGTAGGGTATTGCACAAAATCATTTAAAAGCATCATGCCTTCTTGAGCCTTTTGGGATTGGGTAACTAGCATTGCAATAAAATCAAACCTTTTTTTGTACCAAAAAAATCCTTTTAGCATGCTATACTCCTCATTAAAATGTTAGTATTTTACTTAACAAATAAAACGACAAACCGGAAACAAGAGCCGCAACCGGCATGGTTACAAACCAAACTACAATTATTTCAAATATTTTTTCCCACTTCACGGCTTTTATCCTGTCTGCGCTTCCGGCGCCCATTATCGAGGTTGAAACTATATGAGTTGAAGAAACAGGATAGCCGAGTATTGTGGAAATATATAGCACAACACTACTTGAAGACTGGGCCGTAAAACCATGTATCTGTTTTATGCGGTATATGCCTATACCAACTGTTTTTATAACACTTGCTCCCCCGGCAAAAATGCCAAAAGCCATAAAGGATGCGCAAAGAACTACTACCCATACAGGCGGCGCAGCGCCGGAAACAGATACACTGCGAAAACCCAGGGCTAGCAAGAGCAGAGTCAGCATTCCCATTGACTTTTGTGTATCGTTTGAACCATGTGAGAATGCTAACAGCATGGACCCGGCAATCTGCAAGAACCTGAATAACTTATTTATTTTTGGCGTAGTATTCCTGACAAGTAAATACGTAATTTTGGTAAAAAAATAACCGAAAATAAAACCAACAGCCGGAGTAAGCAGCATCACCAGCAATATTATTAAAACATTGTTCCAATGAATGAACCCTATTCCATGGCTGAATATCACGCTGCCTAAAAGCCCGCCCAATAATGAATGTGAGGCGGAAATAGGGAACCCTGAGTAAGTACAATAAATATTCCAGAATATAGAACCAATTAAAG
The DNA here is from genome assembly GCA_018816525.1 of Elusimicrobiota bacterium. NCBI lineage: Bacteria > Pseudomonadati > Elusimicrobiota > Elusimicrobiota bacterium. The sequence goes on along the minus strand of JAHIVV010000080.1, from coordinate 7,141 downwards.
CCGCAAGCAGGATAATTATACCGCTTTTAGCATCAACAAATATTATTTGCGGGTCAAAGATGCCTTTAGTTATTGTTTTTGCGACGTTCACACCTAAAAAACATGCCCCCAGGAATTCACATACAGCCGCCAGAGCTATTGCTTTTCTTGGAGAAAGAGCCCGGGTAGAAATAACCGTAGCAACAATATCCGCTGAATTGTTGAATCCATTTGTAAATACAAATATCAAAACAAAGACTATTACAGCTATACCAATAATTGTCATGCTATTCAATTATACCCTTCTTCTTGCGATAACGACCATCGTTGGCGCAATGACAATATTTTTTAGAGAAATATAATATATAAATTGAGACAGCAAATACATCAATTCTTTTGCTGTTGAAACAAATGGCCTTCCAAGGGGGCCACCAGTACCGTAAATATCCCCTTTAGTGAATTTTGAATTATATATTTCAATACTTTCAAAACCAGCTTTCTCTAACATCTTTTTTACTGATTTTGGCGTAAAAACATACAAATGAAGGACAGCTGGAAAGAGTTTTAGAAAAACCAGCGGCCAGGCAAACCTGGTCAGATTGAGATGCCACAAACCGTTATTTAACCTCATTACCAGCAAACCATCTGCCTTTATTATCCTTTTAATTTCAACAAGTTCGTTTACAGGGTCGTAAAAAAAATCAAGCACGCCAAATAATGTAACTATATCATACTCCTTGTCACGAATATTCATATCCTGTATATTTTTCTGGTAAACGTTAACTCCATAAACATTACGCACAAAATTAGCGGCCTGAATACCCATCTCGGTTCCCGCCACATCCCACCCTTTCCGCAGGCGGGCTAAGGCAAGAAAAGCTCCATAACCACAGCCTATGTCAAGCAATTTAATATTCACCGCCGCAGGGGCGCGCTTTTTGTCAATTTTTGAAATAATATCGGCAAAAAGCTCTTTTTCCGCTTCCAGAAATATTTCTCCCGCATTTTCCCTGGCTGATTCTTTGAGGGAACTTATCCATTCTTCTTCTGGAACCCTCGGATTCTTATAAACAAGCCCGCATTGTTTGCAACGAACATATTTGTAATCACCGTCAATTAGAACAACGGATTCACCAGAATCGCAGATATTACACTTTGTATATTCCACCTATTTCTCCTGTTTGCCGATTACTTCATACAGCACTTTTTCATAACTATCAGCCGCTTTATCCCACGAATAATTATTTAAAACATGGGTTCTGCTCTCATTACTGATTTGTTTACTTCTTTCTTCAGATATATCCAAGTACTCGAGAATTTTTATTGCCAGATCACGGGGTTGCGGAGACTTAAACAAATACTCACTGCCGGTTATTAACTCCCTGGTAGCACCGACATCAGTCGCAAGAACCGGTGTACCGCAGGAAAGCGCCTCAAGTGTAACCAGGCCAAAACCTTCAAGCTCGGCTGTAGGAAGAATAAAATAGTCTGCCGCCTGGTAATATAAAGGAAGTTGTTCATCATTTACTAATCCGATAAACTTCACGTTTTGTTCAAGCGAAAATTCAGAGGCCATTTGTTTAAGCTTTTTTTCCAAGGAACCTGCGCCTCCTATAATCAGAAGAACGTTATTACGCTTTTTTGTGACAATTTTCAACGCTTCTATTAAATTATCCAGTCCCATTCTGGGCTCTAAATTACGCACTGTAAATAATATTTTTTTATCTTCCGGCAGGCCCAGCATTTTCCGCTGCAGCTTCTTGTCTTGCCCAGGTTTAAATCTTTCCGTATCTATACCGCCTGGAATAAGTACCGTTTCGGCCTTTCCAATATTGTGATATTCTTTCAGTTGCTCGATACTGTAATTGCTCAGCGCTATTACTTTTTCGCAGGCTTTAATCATTCTTCTCTCTATTTTTTTTCTTATTAAGGAATTTGTTTTACTATAAATGCCATTTTTGCCCTTTGACTTCGCTCTTACCTCATATTCTTTATGCCAGGGTGAAAAGAAAGTATATACTTTGGGGATTGCGGAAATACTTTTTATACGGTTTACGATCATGGATGATTGAGGATGATTATAATTTACAATATCGAAAGATTCTCTATATATCAGGCTGTCCAGCATCTTTCTTGTTTGGAATAAACCTGCAATAATAGTTTTAACGAGGTTTCCGCTGAAAAACGGATACCTTACAATATTTCTACCTTCATTTTCTTCCTTTTCAGGCAACCCGGGCCTGCCCCTGGTAATAATGGTAACTTGGTGGCCTTTTTTCTGAAGCCCTTTTGAAATTTCAGTTACCACTCTCCCGGAACCTGCCTTTTCATCTTCGAAAATAATATCTGAAACCATAAGTATATTCATTTTTTTCAATTCTAATACCCCATGTTTACCATAAACTTTTCTGCTTCCTTTATAACTTCTTCCGGTGTTATTATTTTCATGCAATGCATATAAGCTTTTTTTGGGCATTCCCAGTAGTAACATGGGTTACACTTTATCTTTTTCCACAATAATTTCATCTTATCTTCATTGCCGGAAGGAACGTCACGCCAGGGGTCGCCTGAACCCGCAACCGCGACAAAGGGTATTCCCTCTATCCCGGCAATATGCATTGCCGCGCTATTTGTCGTTAGAAGCAGATTCGCCCTAGATACTAAATTTATAAGCTGGCCAATATTCAATAACCCAGCCGTAAGAATTGCCTGCGTGTTCATTTTTTTAATTATAGCTTCAGCTATTTCTTTTTCAGTTAGGCTGCCCAAAAATATTATATTTGCAGAATATTTCTTAGCGAAATAGTCGGCTGCTTTTGCAAACCCTTCAGTTTCCCAGCGCCTGGTGAGCCGGTCTGACCCGGGATTTATTAAAATTATGGGCTTATCCAGTTTAATATTCCAATCTTTGAGAAGACCATCAACTTTCTTTACATCTTCACTGCTTTGCCATAATCTGGGCTTTTCCTGCTTAAAATTCGTACTGAGTAATTCAGTAATACGGTTAAAATAATGGAATTGGTTATATTTGTATTCCCTGAAATCATTTATCCGTCTCGTAAAAAACAGGCCTCTATTTTGAGTATTACGGCCCAGGCTCTGAGTTATTCCTGCATATTTTAGAAGCAAAGCCATCCTTAATGCGCCAAACCAGGAACTAATCTCAGAAAAATTAACTGCCAAATCAAACCTGTTTTTGCGCAAACGGCCTAAACTTTTTAGGAATCTTATTATTTCATTCCAATTTTCCACTGAAAACCCCCGGCTGTGTTTGACGGGTAATTCATACACTTTATCAACATAAGGGCAATCCTTTGCATAATTAAAAACTTTGGATGAAACCAATAAAGAAATCACTGAATCAGGACATGCTTCCCTGATTGATTTTATGGCTCCGATTGATTCTATAAAATCTCCGATACCGGCAACGTTAATCAATAATATCTTTTTAAAATCGTAAGGATTACTAATTTTTTTAACTGGCTTTATTTTAACTGATAAATCCGGCATTTTTATATTATGGCTGTCACGCCATTTTTCAAAAACAAGAAAACTCCATAGCTGGTCGGAATAATTCTTTCTGCCGTTTTTATGGTCATTCCAAATTTTCTCTATATAAGCGTAATTGAGGTAATTCTTAAACTCTTTTTTATTGACAAAGCTTTCAACCTGAGTCCTAAGAGCATCTGTCAGCCATCTGGCCAGAGGGGCCATAAAACCCTGTTTTTTCTGATTGATAATTGTTTCCGGAATATACCTTTGCATAAGTTTTTTAAGCAGGTACTTCTGTGTAAAACCCTTCATTCTTAATTTTGCGGGAATTTTAGCCATATATTCTACCAAGCGGTGATCGCACATCGGCACGCGTAACTCCAGTGAATTAGCCATGCTCATGGTATCAGCCATAAAGAGCAGGTCATCAACCAGGTAAGTTTTAATATCCAGACGCATTATTTTGTCAACCAAATCATTCGAATAACATGAATCATAATATTTTTTATGTACTGCAAAACTATCTTCGCTGCCCAGGTAATCTACAAATTTATCGGTATATAATTCATTTTTTTCTTCCTGCTTGAAATATGATGTATAGGAAAGATACCGGTCCCGCTCATTACATCTCATTCCATACAAGAACCTTTTTACCCTGCCGGCAGAATTGTTTGATGCATAGGATTCAGCTATTGAGCTTATAAGTTCTACGGGTATATTAATTTTCGGCAGGTACTGGGCCAGTTTCATGCCCTGGTATCTTGGGTACCCGCAAAACAGTTCATCACCGCCTATGCCCGTAAGGGCTACGGTAAGTTTTTCCCTGCTTATTTTTGATATCAGGTAAGTCACTAACGCAGAAGAATCTGCAAAGGGCTGCCCAAAATGTTTTGTTACAGTATCCAGCAATAATCCTGATTCAGAATTAATAATAGTTTGTGTGTGATTTGTTTTAAGGTATTGGGCTATTGCTTTCGATTTGTCAAGCTCGTTAAATGAATCATCAGGAGGCAGAAAACCGAGGCTGAATGTATTAATAGGAATATTTGAATTTTTTGCTGCGATTGCTGTAATGGTGCTTGAATCCCGGCCTCCGGACAGAAAAATGCCTGTCGGAACGTCGCTTATCAGGTGTTCTTTGATGATTGTATTTAATAATTCGTCTATTTGATCAATATAGTGTTTCTCGGTTTTATGTTCTGCTTTTTCAAAATCTATTTTCCAGTACTTGTTAATACTTACCTGTTTATTTTGAAATACCATAGTACAACCAGCGGGCAATTGTTTAATATCTTCATAAAATGTTTCTGGGGCGGGGCAATAAAGGAAAGTAAGATATTTGTCAAAAGAACGCAGGTTTATACCTTTTGAAATTTCAGGGCCCGCTGATAACGAATTAATTTCAGAAGAAAAATACAGTTTCCCGTTTTTTACCGAATAAAAAAGAGGTTTTATTCCTAACCGGTCGCGCGCGATAAAAAGCTTTTTGTTTTTCACGTCCCAAAGAGCTATCGCAAACATGCCGGCGAAATGCTTCACGCAAGCTTCGCCATATTCTTCATAGGCATGGACTATTACTTCTGTGTCAGTTTGAGTTTTAAAAACATGGCCTTTTAAACGAAGCTCATCCCTTAAGCCTTTGAAATTGTATATTTCGCCGTTAAAAACAACCACCACTGTTTTATCTTCATTAAAGATAGGCTGACCTCCTGTATTGAGGTCAATAATAGCCAGGCGGCGCATTGCCAGGCTGACTTCATTTTCCTGGCTTGTGTAGAAACCCTCGCCATCCGGCCCGCGGTGTTCCAGAAGGCCAGCCATTTTATGAAGCAGTTCATTATCTCTTAAATTGGTAAATCCGCAAATTCCGCACATAGTTAGCCTTCAAATACCTTGATGAATTTTTTTGACATGTTTTCGATTGTAAATATTTTCACGCGTTCAAAACCTTTTTGCCTCATTTCCGAAGCTAATGCCTCATTGTCTAATACTTCCACCATTCTGTTTTTTATATCCAGCGTGCTGAACGGATTGAAATAAAGCGGCGCAGAACCGAATATCTCAGGCATGGATGAAGTATTAGAACTTATCACTGGGCAGCCGCAAGCCATGGCTTCTAATGCTGGCAGGCCAAAACCTTCGTATAAGGAAGGAATTACCAGCAAGTGAGCTCCGCTATAGAGAATAGGAAGGTCGTCATCGTTTATATGCCCTAAAGCTTTAACACCGTCAACTTTGTAATGATGCTGGTCCACTCCAGCCAGGACAAGATGGTACCGGCTCTTCATATCATCCGGCAGTAAATTAAAAGCTGAAACCAAACGATTAAGGTTCTTATGCTCATTTTTATTGCCAGTGTAAAGTATGTATTTTTTTTCTAAGTTATATCTGCTTTTTAATGATGTAATCTCATTTTGGCCCGCCGGTTGAAACCTTTCGCTTATTCCCAGGTAAATTACTTCAATTTTCTGTTCGGGGATTCCCAAAATATTGACTATATCCCTTTTTGAGTATTCTGAGCAGGTGATTACTTTTTTCGCTTTCCCGGAAACCATTTTTATAAGAAATTTAAGATACATATTATAAAAAAGTTTGTTACTATAAGGTTCTACGACAAAATAGGTTAAATCCAGCAAAGAAATTATTGAAGGTATTTTTGTAAACACCGGCATTTTATAGTAAGGAGAATAAAACAAATCAACTTTATTTTCAACCAGGGCATTTTTGAGCTGGAACTGGTCCCACAGGAAGGCTATATTGCTATTTATTACTTTTTTATCGAACTTCGCATTCTTAAGGAAATCATAGTCAAATTTCGTCTTTTGATTCCCAAAAAGGACAAATTCATTAGGACTGTCATTTTCGGAAATGTAGCGGAGCAAATTAATCAATATCCGGCTTATGCCCGTAAGTCTGCCTGTGAGTTCCCTGCAATCAATCCCAATCCTCAAGATTCCTCCTTTTTCATTGCATGAAATTCTAAAGCAATGCCATAATTCTTCCTGGTAAGGTTAAATACTATTCCGGAGGCATAATCAATTACTCTTTCGGCCCAGAAAGAACGCCCCTTATCAACCGTTTCTTTTATTATTTTAAATCCGGTTTTATCTAATAAGTTTCTTAAAGTTTTTGAAGTAAAAAAACTGACATGTATTTCTCTTTCTCCCATTACAAAAAGCTTCAATTTTTTTAGCTTAAACACTGTATAAGCCAGCATGTAGATATAGTTGTTTAAATTCGGGACCGCGATAACCAATACTCCCGAAGGTTTAATAATCCGGTTGATTTCCTTTAATACAGCGCTGGGGTCCGGCATATGTTCCAGCACATGCCAGATAGTTACGACATCAAAATTATTGTCAGGGAATTTCGCTTCCCGCAAATCCCCGGTAAAAACATTTAATCCGAACTTTTTAGCTGCATGCGCCGCGGCAAAAGCGGATATTTCAGTACCGAAAGTTTCCCACCCGTCTTTTTTTGCGAAACTTAAGAACTCACCCGGCCCGCAGCCGACATCAAGTATTTTCCCCTTTGCTGCTAGCGCAGGTTTTTCTATTTTTTCCCAGCGTTTTACAAAAAATTTAAGGCGCGGTTCCTGAAGTTTTGAAATCCAGGGTTTGAAATATTCTTCTTGGTAGCACTCAGTCAGCGATGCCTGCTCGGGCAGAGG
>JAHIVV010000079.1 GCA_018816525.1 Elusimicrobiota bacterium | reverse complement strand
ACTGCGGTATTACTTTTTGCCAGGTCGATTAAAGTCACAGCTTTTTTTCTCCAATGTGTATAATTTAAACCTGATTTTCTTAAATTCGGATCCTGCAGATGCTGAAAAAAGCTTCGAGTATTCTTCAAGCACCCGGAGAGCCTGCTCAATCCTTTTAAAGTTGGCCGCAAGCAGGGCTTTTAAATTATTCCTCCCCTGTTCAGCCATCTTTCTGCCGGAATCCTGCTGGCTATCGCGTGATAAAATTAGATCAGGGTATGCTTTTTGCGTTATTTTGTTAAGTTTATGCCTTAAAACTCTTAAAACCGCGAATATTTTTTTATCGTTATAAATAAACCTGTAAGTGTCTTCAATTACTCTTATGCCTTCACTGGCACGGTTTAAATTCGCATCAAGGAGCCTGTATACGCCAGCCCTGCGATTATTTACCATAAACGTCTGTAATTTTATTAATAATATTCGTAGTCGAAGAATCTTTGACTACCGGAACTCTTGCTACTTTTTCTGCATACTGCCAACCAACGACTTCTTTTACCGTATAATGCCCGCCCTTGACTAAAACATCGGGATGAATTTCTTTAACGAGTTGAATTACGGATCTTTCATTAAAAATGGTTACATAATCAACATATTGAATGCTTGCTATAATCTCGGCACGATATTTATCGTGAACAATAGGCCTTTTGGGGCCCTTGAGCTCTTTTATCGATTTATCAGAATTGACACCGACTATGAGGACATCTCCCAAAGTTTTTGCTTTTTCAAATATTCTGATATGCCCGGCATGCAAAAGATCAAAACAACCGTTAGTGAAAACTACCTTTTTATTCCGTTTTTTTATTTTTTTTACAATAGCTAATATTTCTTTTCTGCTTTTTATTTTGTTGTTTTTCACGTTTTAAACAATTCTTCTTCCACGAGTTTTGAAATAATATGAATAATTAAAACATGCCCTTCCTGGATCCTTGCGGTATTTTCTGAAGGCACGCAGATACATAAATCCGCAATATTTTTTATTCTGCCCCCAAAACGGCCGGTCCAGCCGATTGTCAGGGCTTTTTGTTTTTTGGCCTGCTCAATAGCCGATAAAACGTTCTGGGAATTACCGCTTGTAGAAATACCGATTACTACATCCCCGGCTTTTACAATTGATTCAACCTGCTTGGCAAAAATCTGGTCAAACCCGTAATCATTTCCAATTGCAGTAATCGCGGATGAATTAGTGGTTAAAGCCACGCAATCAAGGCTTTTTCTGTTTTGTTCAAATCTTACTACCAATTCCGCAGCCAGGTGCTGTGAATCTGCCGCGCTGCCGCCGTTACCGAATACAATGACTTTTTTATTTTTTTTATATGCGCTAAGGACAGCTTCCGTTACCTTTACGATAACTTCAAGATTTTCCTTGAGCAGTTTTTCTTTAACTTCGAGGCTGTCCCGAACAATTTTTGCTACTCTGCTTTTCATTTTCTTATTATAAATTCCCGTAAATATGTTTTAAAATAAAATCAGTCTGAAAATCCCCTTTACGGAAGTAATCGTTTTTCATAATTTTTTTATGAAGAGGGGCCGTGGTTTTGATGCCTGTAACCTTGAACTCAGTGAGGGCTCTTTCCATCCTGCTGATGGCTTCCTTGCGGTTATATCCGTAAGTAATAAGTTTTGCAATAAGGCTGTCATAGAACGACGGAATCAGGTATCCTTCATAAATATGCGTATCCAGGCGCACCCCGGGCCCGCCCGGAAGTATTAATCCGCTTACTCTGCCTGGTGACGGCATAAAATCTTTGTCCGGGTCTTCGGCATTTATGCGGCATTCAATGGCATGGCCGCAAACCTTTATTTTATCCGAATCAAGTTTCAGTTCTTCGCCTGCTGCAAGTTTAATCTGCAGCTTTACCAGGTCAACTCCTGAAACTATTTCAGTTATTGGATGCTCAACCTGGATTCTGGTGTTCATTTCAAGGAAATAAAAATTACTCTTTTTGTCAACCAGGAACTCTATCGTGCCCACCGTGCAATATTTCACGGCTTTCGCCGCTTTAACCGCCTGCTTTCCCATTTTTTTTCTAAGGTCTTTATCAACAAAAGGCGAAGGGCTTTCTTCAACAAGTTTCTGGTGCCTGCGCTGAATTGAGCAGTCCCTTTCCGGAAAATAGCAGGTATTGCCTTTGTTATCAGCGGCTATCTGAAACTCTATATGCCTGGGCTGTTCAATTAATTTTTCAAGATATACTTTATCATCTCCGAAAGCCGCCTTTGCTTCTGTCTTGGCAGTAGAGATTGCGGTCTGCAAAGATTCCTTTGAAGGTACGGTGCGCATTCCTCTGCCTCCGCCTCCCATTGCGGCCTTGATTATAAGCGGATAACCAATTTTTTCGGCTATCTTATCCAGTCCCGGATCGTCCAAGCTTATGGGTTCGGTGGTTCCGGGAACTACATTTATGCCGTTTTTAATCATGATTTTACGGGCTTCGATTTTATCGCCCATCTTCTGAATTGATTCTTTTGAAGGGCCGATAAATTTCAATCCGCAGGATTCACAAACATCCGCAAAATAAGTGTTTTCGGACAAAAAACCGTAACCGGGGTGTATAGCGTCGCACCCGGAAATAGTTGCCGCAGAAATTATGTTAGGGATATTAAGATAACTTTCTATTGCCGGGCCCGGCCCGATACAAATAGACTGATCAGCCAATTTTACATGCATGGAATCTTTGTCAACTTCTGAATTAACCGCCACCGTAAGAATTCCAAGTTCCCTGCAAGCTCTTATAACTCTGACTGCTATTTCTCCGCGATTTGCAATTAATACTTTCTTAAACATGATTTGTTTCCTTTTGAATACCCATTTTTTTTAATTTTATTTGTTTTCCGGGTCAATCTGGAAAAGTTCCTGGCCATATTCAACGGGCTGGCCGTTTTCCACGAAAATCTTTACTATTTTGCCTTTTACCGACGAAACCACATCCTTCATTATTTTCATTGCTTCAATTAAAGCAATCTTTTGCCCGGGTATAATGTGATTTCCCTCCATAACAAGCGGAGGGTAATCAGGGGATTGGGCCCTTAAAAAAGTCCCCACCATCGGTGATTTTATCGTTAACAATTTATTTTCTTTCACTTCCTGTGTTTTTGCAGCATTGCCTGAGCGGGATACTGCCTCGGCTTTTGACTCTTCTGCCTGAGCCGTCGGAAACGATTCCCCTTCATGCCTTTTCAGGGAAATTCTCATATCGTCAGATTCCCACTGAAGTTCTTCAATGTCAGTGTCTTTAAGAATTTCTATGAATTTTTTTATTTCCTGAGTACTCATTTATAACTCCTCCGTGCTGCTTTAACTGACTCTTTCCAAATATTCGCCTGTGCGCGTATCAACCCTGATTGTGTCACCCTCGTTAATAAAAAGAGGCACAAAAATTTCAGCGCCGGTTTCTACGGTTGCAGGCTTAGTCACATTTGATACAGTGTCGCCTTTTACACCGGGAACTGTTGATGTAACCCTGAGTTCTATATTCATCGGCAAATCAATCCCCAGGAAACCTCCGTCTATATACAAACCTTCGACTTCCATGTTTTCTTTTAAAAATTTTGCCGTATCGCCTATTTGTTCTTTAGAAATTGCAATGTCCTCAAAAGTATCGGAATCCATAAAATGAAAATTCTTTCCGTCGTTATACTGATATTGCTTTTTCTTGTGTTCTATTTCAACTTCACGGAATTTCACGCCTGATTTGAATGTGTGTTCAATAATTGAACCTGAACGGATATTGCGCATTTTGGTACGCATTACGGCCCCGCCCTTGCCCGGTTTATGATGCTGAAACCAGATGATGGTGTAAATTTGCCCATCCCACTCGAATGTTACCCCATTTTTAAAATCCGAAGTATCGATCACTTTGCACCTCTTGTTAGTATTTCGCGCCCATTTTCAGTCACAAGAACAGTATCTTCCATTCTCGCGCCGAAATTATTTTTAATGTAAATACCCGGCTCAACTGTTATTACCATTCCGGGTTTGAGAATTGCATTGCCTGTAGAATTTACCGAGGGTAACTCATGCACTTCCAGCCCCACTCCATGGCCGGTACCATGAGTAAATTCTTTGCCAAACCCTTCTTTGTTTATTAAAAACCTGGCTTTTTTGTCAACAAAACTTGCCTTTATTCCGGGTTTTACTGCCGCTATTGCTTCATTATGCGCAAGCTTTACTAAATTGTAAACCTTGTCGCATAATTCCGGTATTTTACCTAAAATAACTGTTCTTGTCAAATCTGAACAGTACCCTTTTAACCTGGCACCCAGGTCTATAATTAACAAATCATTATTTTTAATGGCGTATTCAGAGTTTATATGGTGAGGATACCCCGAATTGATGCCTCCAGCTACTATCGGTGTAAAAGCTGCGCCCGTTCCGTTTTTATACAGCAATTCCATAATCCTGTCAGCTATATAAATCTCTGTCATTCCTGGCTTAATTTCTTTCCTAATTTCGTTAAAAACATTAACAGCGCTATTGCAGGATTTCTTTATTAGTAAAATCTCATTTTCAGTTTTTATTTCTCGCAATGATTCAAAAAAAACGGAAACATATTTAACTTTTTTTATAGCTTTTTGCAGTTTATCCCCTAATCCTAAGGACATTTTTTTGGGATCAATGGTCAATACCTTAATTTTCTCTGTTTTTAATATTGTTTTCAGTGTTTCAATGAACTTTCTGCTTTTAACCGCTTCGAATCCGGGCAATAAATCAGAAACTTGTTGATAGAGCATTTCAGAAGTTATAATGGTAGCTTTTTTTGCTGTTACAACAATCCAATACCCGCCCTGCAGGTCAATACCGGTCAGGTAAAATAAATCCATCGGATCACAAACCAGGAAACATTCAATTTTCCGGGCCTTGAGCTTATTTTGTATACTTTTTAGTTTTATTTCTGGCATATTCTGAGATTTTTTCTACGATTTCATCGACGGTAAGTTTATCGGTGTTGACTGAAATGTTGCAGCGCGCGTAAAACGGCCTGCGGAATTCGAGCAAACTGGTTATTTCTGCCATGGGGTCCGGCTTATTAAGCAAAGGGCGGTCAGTGTTGCCTTTGATTCTTTCAAAAATAACTTCCGGGCTAGCTGTAAGATTGACAACTATTGAGTTTTTTTCAAATATTTTCATATTTTCAGCTTTTTGCACAATTCCACCGCCGGTAGCAATTACGCAATTATTTTTTTTTGAAGCAAATCTTGCGGCCCGGGTTTCCACGTCCCTGAAAAACGGCTCGCCTCGTTTATCAAAAATCTCGGCAATTTTCATTCCGATTTCGTGTTCAATAATTTCGTCGGTGTCCACATACTGCCAGCCCAGCTTCTCTGCCAGCTTTTTCCCAACCGTAGACTTTCCCGTGGCCATGAAGCCGGTAAGGACTATGTTCATTTGTTCCCCAAAATAATTGCATCTGTCGGCTTCATGTCCAGCCTGTGTGTTTTCGCTCTGCTCAACCACCCGTTCATAGTTTGTTGTTCCTGTTCGTCGCAACACGAACCCATAAATCCAGTTAAAACGATATTCATTTTGCTAGAAATTCCTTAATTGCTTTTTATAGTTTTCGAAGTTGGTTTTGGTTTCGGGGATGGAATCGCCGCCGAATTTTTCTAAGAGCGTGTTAGCTATTTCAAAAGCCGCCATGGATTCTGCCACCACCGCGCATGCAGGAACCGCGCAGACATCTGAACGCACAATTTCCGCCTTTACTATTTTTTTGCTGGCAATATCTATAGACTTTAAAGGTTTCATAAGCGTAGGAATCGGCTTCATTACAGCGGTTAAAACGATATCTTCGCCATTAGTCATCCCGCCGTCAATACCGCCAGAATTATTTGTCTTATGAAAGAAATTTTTATTACTGTAGCCTATTTCATCATGCGCCTGGGACCCAAGCAATTTGGAGAAACCAAACCCGCTGCCAAGCTCAACACCTTTCACTGCCTGGATAGACATCAGCGCAAGCGCTAACCTGCCATCCAAACGTTTGTCCCACTGAATATAATTGCCCAGCCCGGGAATTAAATTTTTTACAACAACTTTAAACTTCCCGCCAAGGGTATCACCTTTGGATTTTGCGTTATCAATAAGCTTTATCATCTTCTTTTCTGCATTTATATCCGCGCACCTTAAAGGGGATCCTTCGATTGCCGAATATCTTTTTTCAATTTCAGAAAGTTTTCCCATTGAAACGATCCCTCCGATTTCTTCAACTACCGAGAAGAATTTAATTCCAAACTCTAAAAGAAACTTTTTACAAACTGAACCGACAGCAACCCTGGAAGCAGTTTCCCTGGCGCTAGCGCGCTCTTTTATATCCCTGACATCTTCAAGGTTAAATTTCAACACGCCCGGTAAATCCGAATGGCCGGGCCTGGGTTTTGTGATAAAAACATTTTTACTTCTATCTTCCTGGTTCAGCGACATTACTTTTTCCCAATTTTTCCAATCCCGATTTTCTATCTGAAGAGAAATTGGGGTTCCTGTGGTTTTACCCCAGCGGACACCGCTCAATATTTGGGCTTCATCGCTTTCAATTTTCATGCGATCGCCCCTGCCATAACCTTTTTGCCTGCGTTCAAGTTCAGAATTGATATATTCCTGCGTGATTTTCAGCCCTGCCGGAAGCCCTTCAAGAATTGATGTAAGACATTTCCCGTGCGATTCACCTGCAGTCATAAACCTTAACATGTTTTTTTACCTCAACTTTTCAATTACTTGCGCTAATTTATCAACCGCCAATATTTCAATATTTTTCTTTTTTTCTATCCCGCGGTCATTTGATTTTGGAATATATATTTTTTTAAACCCTAATTTTTCTGCCTCGTTAATTCTTTCCTGAACAAAACTTACTCCTCTGACTTCGCCTGAAAGCCCAACTTCTCCCACAAAAACAGAATCCGACGGTACCTGAACGTTTGTGAGTGCGCTGTAAATAGCGCAGCAGACCGCCAAATCGACTGACGGCTCCTTGATTTTTACACCGCCTGCCACGTTTGCATAAACATCGGTATTTCCAAGGCTTAGCCCGATCCTATTTTCCAAAATTGCAATAAGTACAATCATCCGGTTAAAATCAATACCCGTAGCCATCCTGCGCGGCAATCCAAAATCCGTCCTGGTAACAAGCGCCTGGATTTCCAGTAAAATCGGCCTGGTACCTTCTATAACCGCAGTTATAATGGAACCGGAACTATCCTTTGACCTTTCGCTTAAAAAAATTGCCGAAGGATTCGAAACTTCCTGAAGGCCGTCAGGCCTCATTTCAAAAACACCTATTTCAGATGTAGGGCCAAACCTGTTTTTATATGACCTTAAAATCCGGTAAGTATGATGCTTTTCGGCTTCAAAATACAGCACCGTATCTACAATGTGCTCTAGCACCCTGGGCCCTGCAATGTCGCCTTCTTTTGTCACATGCCCCAGCAAAAAAACAGTAATGTTTTTTCCTTTTGCCAAATGCAGTAATTCCGCAGTGCATTCCCTGATCTGGCCTACGGAGCCCGAAGCTCCGGATAAATCCTGCCTGTAAGTTGTTTGAATAGAGTCTATTACCAGAACGTCAGGAGAAATTTTATTTACCTGCTCAATTATACTTTCAAGATTTGTTTCCGACATAAAAAAAAGCGAAGAATCCTTGCTTTTCTTTATCCCTAATCTTTCAGCGCGGTTTTTTATCTGTTCCAGCGATTCTTCACCTGAAACATAAAAAACTTTGACAGCTTTATCATTAGAGCTTACCAATTTATTGGCGGCTTGAAGCATCAAGGTGGATTTACCGATACCGGGCGCTCCGCCCAATAGAATAAGCGAAGATGGCATAATACCGCCGCCAAGAATTCTGTCAAACTCTTTTATTCCTGTTGAGATTCTGTCGGTTTGCGAAACTGAAATTTTATCCAGTTCCAATACATCCGATGAAAAGTTTGTTAACCTGCGGGCGGTTTGATCCGCGTTTTTGAAAGAGGTTTCTTCAACTAAAGAATTCCATTGATTGCATTCAGGGCATTTGCCAAGCCATTTCTGAGAACTATAACCGCAGCTTTGACAAACAAAGGCTGTCTGTGCTTTTTGTTTTTTCATTTACCAACCAAGCCGATAAGACCGAGCAGATAGGACAAGTCTTCGTCTTCAAGGACTAAATTGACCGAAGTATGCACATCGCTTTTCTCGTTTATATCTTCAATTGCACTGCCTAAAGCAAGCCACTTGGCTGGCTTTACCTTTGCACCGGCGTTTATTCTGGGTTTTTTAACACCACTTGCCGTTACCCTGGCAAAATCATAGGATTCTATAAAAACATCCAACCTGTTCCACGGGTTCCACATCCACATAGGTTTTATCGAAAGCCCGAGTCCGCCGCTGGACCTTAAAATACCCGCATAGACAGTCGCAAATTTCTGATCACCCAGCTTTAAATCTTTACCGATATTTAAATCCAGCGTATTGACTTTTTCTCCAGATATGGCAGCTGGGTCGCCTGCATTTGATACCCCAAGGAAATAATATTTATCCGGATTGGGCCTTATCTGTATGCCGATATCGCTTTTATATTCTTTGTCAATTGCGCTATACCTTAGCTCGTAATCCCAGTACGACCGAAACAGTGTAAACCTGGAAATTGTTTTTTTGGCCTCATTGCTGGCAACCTTGAGAGATTCTACGGTACTCTTTAAATCATTGCCCATTTGTTCGTCAGCCAATAGCCTTCCGATGGTGGTTTCTCCGTTTGTTACCTTAGTAAGTATATTATCCAGCTTTTCAGTTGATGATTTGACATTTTTTACAATAAGCTTGATATCCGTTTTTTCATCGCCGGTTATTTCAGCGAGGTCCTGAGACAGCTTTTTCGCCTGCCGGGAAAATTCTTCAAGGTTGTCTACAATATTCGCCAGTTTTTTTTCATCAAGCTGGCGGTTTAATTTTTCGCTGATTTCTTTTGCATTTTTCAATAGCTCATTAAGGTTTTTCCCCAGGCTCCCGTCACTTACGATCTCGCCCAGCGATTTCGTAAGTTTTCCCACGCCTCCCAGCCCGTCTGAAAGCATCTTGTCCAGAGACATGAGGTCTTTTCCTTCAATGAAATCTCCGTTTTTAAATAACGGCGCGTCATCCGAACCCAGCGTAAGTTCAATATATTTCACGCCTAAAATACCGGTTGACTGGATACTTGCGGCGGCATCGTTATGGATTTTCACATTATCCTTTATCCATACGGTAACTTTTACCTTTTTATCATAAAGCGTAATTGATTCGACTTTACCTGCTTTGACCCCGGAAATACGAACCCAGGCTTTGTCCATAAGATTTGAAACATCGTTGAAAGTTATATTAAGCCTATAGCCTTTTGCAAGAGTAACGCTCTGAATAGTCATTATTGTTACGGCAATCGCTATAATGCCCAAAAGAATGAATAAGCCTAATTGCGTTTCTTTTCTCATGTTATAAGCCTCCGAGTTTGTTCTAATATTCTTTTAGTTTCAATTTTATCGGCCCTTTGCTTGAACCGCTTATAAACTGCTGAACGTAAGGATCTGATGTATTTTTGATTTCATCGGGTGTTCCTGTTGCTATTATTCTGCCTTCAAACAGCATTGCAACCCGGGATGAAACCTTATACACTGATTTAAGGTCATGTGTGACAATGATAGATGTCATTTTAAGACTTTTTTGTAAATATAGCATGAGATCGTTAATTACGTCTGAAAATATCGGGTCCAGTCCTGTTGTAGGCTCGTCATAAAGCATGTATTTAGGATCTCTTGCGATAGCGCGGGCTAAGGCAACTCTTTTTTTCATACCGCCCGATAATTCAGAAGGCCGCACATCTTCAATACCGCTTAATCCTACGCGATCAAGGCACTCAGACACTTTTCTCCGTAATAAATTCTCCGACAGTCCCTGATGCCTTAATCCAAAGGCAACATTCTCGCCTGCTGAAAGAGAATCAAATAAAGCGCCGTCCTGGAACAAAAACCCGATCTTTTTTTGAACCTCATGAAGTTCATGCTCTTCTACGCCGCCAAGATTGACTCCGTCAACTTCCACAATTCCCTTTTCAGCGAGAAACAAACCGACAATATGCCTCAGCAGTACGGTTTTTCCGGAACCGGATCCGCCGATTATGGTCAATGTTTCGCCGGCGTGGACTTCAAGATTTACGCCGCGCAAAACATAATTACTATTAAAATGCTTGTGAACATCAACAATTTTTATCATGCTTTAACCTATTTTTAAAGCAACAAGCAGCGCGGAAAGGAAATAATCAATAACAATAATCAAAACCAGCGTAGTGACAACCGCCTGTGTTGTTGCTCTTCCCACTCCTTCAGCCCCGCCTTTTGTTCCGAATCCCTTATAAATTGAAACGAATGCAATGATTCCGGCAAAAAATATTGATTTAATGAATCCATGGAAAAAATCATCCAATTTAACATAATCCAGCGTGTCAGACCAATAAACTGTCGAGGAAATGTCCAGTTTATACCTAGCAACAACATATCCTCCTAATATGCTGAAAATATTTGATATTGCGGTAAGTATCGGAATCATTGTAATGCAGGCAAGAAACCTGGGAACTGCCAGGTATTTTACAGGATTTGTACCGAGCGTATAGAGAGCATCTATCTGCTCGGTAACCTTCATGGTTCCAAGCTCCGCCGTAATTGCCGCGCCGACTCTTCCGGTAATAACGGTAGCGGTTAATACAGGGCCCAATTCTTTTATGATAGAAAAACACACTATCGTACCGACATATAAAGGTTCGTTGAAAACATACATGCCGGAATACCCTGCCTGAAGGGCCAGTACCATGCCGACAGAAAAAGCTGTAAGCATTGCTACTGGCAAAGACCTGAACCCTATGCTGACCATCTGATAAATTACCAGCTTGGCTTCAAAAGGTTTAAGGAAACATGAATAAACTATCTTGTAAATAAGAACGAAACTTTTTGCCAACCCGTCTAAAATAGCTATAAATTTTCCTTCAATTTTATTTAACATAAATTCTCGGCACGCGCTGATTGATGTTGCATACTATTTCATAGTCTATAGTTCCGCATTTTTCAGCTATATTATCAGCGGTTATTTTCAATCCATTCTCTGATGAACCTATTAATATTACTTCGTCTCCTGCCTGGGCACCTGGCACATCTGTTACATCTGCCATCGTGAGATCCATTGTAACCCTTCCGACAACCGGGGCTTTGTGATTATTTATTATAACACTGCCGCAATTCGATAATTTTCTGTTATAGCCGTCGCCATAACCTGCCGGAAAGGTTGCTATGAGAGAATTACGCCTGGCGGTAAAAGTACAGCCGTAACTTATTGACTTTCCTATAGGGACTTTTTTTATAAAAACAATTTTAGTTTTCCAGGATAACGCGGGCTGCAGCTTTATAAATTTTTCAACCCCTTTAAAAGGCATTAAACCATATAATGCAATTCCGGGCCTTACAAGAGAAAAATGAGAAGAAGGATATTTTATCAGCGCAGCCGAATTTGCGGCATGAAAAAGAACATTTTTTATACCTGCATCATTAACCGATTTTATTGCCCTTTTAAATTCATTTATCTGCTCCAGGGTATAATCAACATTGCAGTCTGCGCTGGCGAAGTGCGTGAACACGCCTTCCATTTTCAAATTCTTGTATTCTTTCAGTTTATCTATAAAACGGGAAACATCTGACGGTAAAATACCGATCCTGCCCATGCCGGTGTCTATCTTTAAATGAAATTTCACCGGCTTTGCCGGTGAAGCTTTTAATGAAGAATTTGACAGGAATTCAAGGCTTTCAAAACTGACTATTGTTGGCGTGAGGTTAAACTGTATCGATTCTTTTAAATAATTACGGGGATAAAATTCTCCGAGCAGTAAAATCGGTTTGGTAATACCATTTTCCCTCAGTGTGATTCCTTCTTCATTAGAAGCAACTCCAAAACCCCATACAGAATTGTCTTTTAATAAAGATTTTGCTATCTCCGCAGCTCCGTGGCCGTACCCATTATCTTTTATGATAGCGATAATTTTTGTTTTACTGCCAATTAATTTTGATATCTCTTTTACGTTTCCTTTTATTTTGTTAATGTCAATTTCTACCCAATTGGGCCTGGAAAATTTCATATTTTTAAGAAGATTTATCAAGTCTTTCGAATCTCGTATATTCCTTAAAAAATCTCATTTCTACTTCACCCGTAGGGCCGTTACGCTGTTTCGCTATCATTATATTTGCTTTGCCTTCATCATCAGGAGATTTGCTATAAACCTCCTTTCTATATATGAACATGACTACATCCGCATCCTGTTCAAGCGCGCCGGATTCCCTCAAATCGGAAAGCTGCGGCACGCCTTCCCTGCCTCTCTCTTCCGGTTTTCTTGATAACTGGGAAAGCGCAATAACAGGGACGTTCAGCTCTCTTGCCAAACCTTTTAATGAACGTGAAATTTCGGATATTTCCTGCTGCCTGGAATCGGTCCTGCCTGAACCGCGCATCATTTGGATATAATCTATTACTATTAAAGATAATTTTTTATTTTCTGTCGCAAGTTCAGTGGCAAGCCTTCTGGCGCGGGTACGGATTTCCAGGGGAGAAATGCTTGTGGTATCGTCGATATAAATAGGCGCATTATAAACCTTCTCTGCTGCAGATGTAATAACTGCCCAGGATTTTTTCGGTAAAATACCCCTGCGGACTTCGTGCGAATTTACCCAGGCTTCGGAACAAATAAGCCTAAATATCAGCTCTTCTTTTGAAGTTTCAATTGAGAAAATACCCACAGGCAGATTATCTTTTATGGCGACATTTGCCGCTATGTTCATGGCAAAAGATGTTTTTCCCATTGAAGGGCGCGCAGCGACTATTACAAGGTTTGAGGGCTGCAGGCCGGCCGTTCTTTCATCAAGTTCAGCAAAACCGGTTTTTAGCCCCGGCTGGGCGGTTTTATCAGACATAAGCGTTTCAATTCTTGTAAGAATGGATTGAACAGTCGCTTTTACCTGAGTGAAACCCTGCCCTTCTTTTGTCTGGGCGATGGCAAAAATCATTTCTTCGGCCCGGTCAATTAAAGTCCGGGGCTCGTCAGAAGCTTTATACCCGGCTTCAGCTATTTGTGTGCCGGCCTGAATAAGCTGCCTTAATATTGCTTTGTTCAGCACAATATTTGCGTAGTGTTCAACATTTGCCGCAGTGGAAACAGTATTTATCAGGGTCGCTATGTAAGAAGCCCCGCCTATTTCTTCGAGCAGCCTTTCCCTTTTCAATTCTTCAATGATTGAAACGGTGTCTACCGGGAGATTTTCCATATAGAATCTTTTTATAATTTTGAAGATTTTTCTATGCGTATCCCGGTAAAAATGGATCTCATCCACTATTTCAAGCGCTTTTGCGATAGCTTCCTTTTCGATAATCATCGAACCCAGGATAGCCATTTCCGCTTCGACAGAATTTGGCGGCACCTTATCTAACATTTCCGGCATGGTTTATTTTCCTTCTTTTTTCTCGACAACCCAAACTTTAAGTTTAACAGTTTCTGATATTTCATCTGAGAATTTTTTTGATTTAAGTTTTATTTCAACAGAATAAAGGCCGGTTTCTTTTATCGGGTCCTCGAAAACGATATCTTTTTTGTTGATATCATGGCCCAGGTCTTTCTTAATCTGTTCAACTATGTCATCCTTGGTTACGCTTCCGAAAAGCTTGCCGCCTTCCCCAGTTTTTACGCCGATATTTATTGAAGCTTTGCTGAGTTTTTCAGCAAATTCCTTCAAGGTTCCTTTTTCCACGCCCTTTTGTTTCTCTATAACTTCTTTTGCGCGTTGGACCACTGCCAAATTTTTGTCATTGGCTAATAACGCTAAAGCGTTCGGCAGTAAATAATTTCTCGCATGCCCGGGGCTGACTTCTTTTATATCGCCTATTTTACCAACTCCGCTGATATTTTGTTTCAAAATGACTTTCATTTAACAAACACCTCCATAAAGTTTTAACTATCAGTTCAACCGCTGGTCAATATATGTTCGCGAATGGAAGGATAGCAATAACTCTTGCCCTTTTGATTGCATCCGTCAATATTCTCTGGTGTTTTGAGCATACACCCGTTATTCTGCCGGCAAGAATTTTTCCTCTTTCAGTGATGAAATTTCTTAACAAATTTGCGTCCTTGTAATCAATGTCTATATACTCAGCGCAAAATCTGCAGACCTTACGCCTTGAAATCATCATTTTTCTGGGCCTTTTGCCTTTAAAATCCTTGCTGTCTCTTTTTCCTTTTATAAAAGCCATTGTCCTCTCCTCTTTTTAAAATGGTATTTCTTCTTCTCCGGCAGTTTCTTCCGGTACTTCCGCAACAGGCTTGTTTAAGCCCGCAGATTTTTCTTCCGATGCGCCTTCTTCTGAAGCGTCATCTCCCATGACCTGTAAAAACTGAACTTTTTGGGCTTCAATTTCCAGTGATGAACGTTTTTGGCCTGATTTATCTTCCCAGGAACGGTTTTTTAAACGGCCGGTCACAAATACCGGGCTTCCTTTTTTCAAGCGTTCATTGCAGCGGACTGCAGCATCGCGCCACACAACAACAGGAATAAAGTTAACCTCTTTCTGCCATTCGCCGGTAGCATCTTTGTAGCTTCTGTTAACCGCTGCATCAAAACGGCAAACACCCTGCCCTTTCTGCGTATATCTTAAAACAGGGTCTGCCGCCAATCTTCCTACGATGGTAACACTATTCTGTTCTGGCAACCTTATTTTCTGGGGCATTTCTGGAGTCCTCCTTTTTAATTGCCCGGAGAGAGTCTTTTGGTTTGCGCAAGGGTTTCTTCTTCATCCTGGATTCTTTTCTTACCGAAATGAAACGGATGATTTCTTCCGTAATTTTGTAGAAGGTCTCCACTTTGTTTACGGCTTCGCTGGGCGCGGTAAAATCAAAGAATACATAAATCCCTTCCTGACAACCGGAAATGGGATATGCCAACCTTCTTTTTCCCCATTCGTTTACGGCATTGATAGTCCCTGTGGACTCTGTGATGATTGATTTGACTTTTTCAGTCAGGCTTGCAACTTTGTCGCTTGGCAGGTCGGGTTTGCAGATAAAAATAGTCTCATATTGACTCATTTGGTCCTCCTTTTTGGATTAAAGCCCTCATATTTCTTTGCTATGGAGCAAAGGGAGACTGTTACAGTTTTATAGGGTCTTATTTTGTTTGATAATTCTACTTGTTTAGGAGAGATTTGTCAAGAAAAAAACCAGAGATTTTTATTGTATAGAAAAACCTTTTTGTTTAAAAATTTCCTGGCCTTTAGGGGAGCAGACAAAATCAATAAACTGCTTGGCTTCGGGCTTTTTTTCGGAAAAACTCAATAATACAACAGTTACAGCTACTTTATCCATGCGAACTTTCTCAAAAGTTGCCGAAGTGATTGCATCTATTTCATATTTCTTTTCAATTTTTGCTATTTCTATTTCGTTGGAATAAATTGCCGCTACAGCATCCCACATTACAGCCGCATCAATAGTGCCTAATTTCAAAGCATTACCAAGATCTCCGCTGGACCTGGTATTTAAAACCACATTTTTTTGAACCGCTTCTTCTAAACCGGCCTTTTTCAGCATTGCGCTGACAATCTGCCCGCAGGTTGAATATTTTGAATCCGGTAAACCTAACCTGATTCCCTGTTTATCCAAATCAGAAAAAGAGTGTATTCCCTTGGGATTACCTTTCCTTACCGCAATTATCGGATACAAATAAGCTATAGTTTTTGTTTCATCAGCGGTTTTCTTTTTCATAGTTAAAGTTGAAAAAGGTTCGTGGCTGACGTATAAATCCCCCATCTTCGATTGTTCAGCCTGAATAAGGATAGTCCCTGAATCGCCAAACGTAAAAACAACCTTCTCTCCTTTTTCTTTTTCATAAAGCTTTGCAATTTCTTCCATCGGCGGCCTCATCGAACTCCCGCAATAAACAAACAGCGAAGCCTGGTTTTCTTTCTCTGAAACCTTTGTGCATGAAACCACAGCCAGCATTGCTGCAAAAGATGTCAATATAATTATTTTTGCTTTCATTTCGGTTCCTCCGTTACATATTTATTTTTCTTGAAAACTTTTTGGCCTTCAGGTGAAACCATAAAATCAATAAATTTCTGAGCCAATTCTTTATTCTGCGAAAAAGGCAGGATGCCTGCCGGAATAATAGAAATTACATTATTTTTTTTCTGAATTTTAACAATATAACCATCATCCGGATACATCGCCGCAACCGCGTCCCAAACAATGGCCGCATCTATGGTTTTTAATTTAACTGCATTTCCTAATTCGTTTACTGTAAGGCTAGTGTAGACGATATTCTTTTTAATCTTGCCTGATATTTTGTTTATATCGAATATTCTCTGTGTTACAGGTCCGATTTCACAGGCTTCAAAATTTCCAATACCGATTTTCATCCCGTCTTTCGTTAAATCTTTGAGTTTTGATATTTTCTTAGGATTGCCTTTCTGTGTTAAAATGACCGGAACAAAATATGCAACCCTTTTCATAGTGTCTTTAGAGACGTATCCTTTCTTTATTGCCTGCTCAAAAAAGAACATACCGCCCGGGAGATATATATCTCCCCTTTTTGTAGTGTCTATCTGGCCCAAAAGCAAGCCTGACCCGCTGTAAACAGTATTTATATTTATGTTTTCCTTTTTATTGAAAATTTCTACCAGTTCCGCAACAGGCGTCCTTATTCCCGCCCCGCAATAAAGAGTTATTCCTGTTTCCTGCCCGTATAGCCCTGCAACCCCGATCAAAACCGTAAAAATCGCTGCCACCGACAAAAACATTCTATTTTTTTTCATAATTATCCCCCTCACACCCAGCCAAATTCTATAAACTCTGCCGCTTTATTTTAACATTTTTCTTTTTTAAAAAAACCTGCAACTACTTCATTCGCGGGTTTTTTGATCAACTCATTTAGCGGTCCTGACTGGACTATCTTTCCGTTATCAAAAAAACAAACCCTTTGAGCTACCATTAAAACCTCGTCTATATTATGGCATACATGCAGGATTGTCACGCCAGTTTCTTTCTGAATTTTTAAAAATTCCTGACAGCACTTCATTTTGGTTGGCTCGTCCAATGCGCTGACCGGTTCATCAAGCAGAAGCATCCCTGGCTCGATAATCAGAGCGCGCCCTAAAGCAACTTTCTGTTTTTCCCCGCCGCTTAAACCTTTGGGATAATTTTCAAGCAGTTTGGAAATTCCCAGTAAATCCGCCATTCTGCCGACTTTCTCCCTTATCACCTCTTTGTTTATTTTTCTGATTTCAAGCCCGAAGGAAATATTTTGTTTTACTTTCATTTTTGGAAAAAGGGCGTAGTCCTGCGGCACATAACCGATATTTCTTTCCCTGGGCGGAAGGCCGGCCACATCCCTGTCACCAATAAATATTTCACCGCTTTTTAATTTTCTTAAACCGCACAGACAATCAAGAAACAGTGTTTTTCCCGCGCCATTTTTGCCGAGGAGAACCATGTAATCCCCGGAATTCACGGAAAGGTTTATATCTTTTAAACTAAAAGAGCCTATTTCAAAATTCAGCCCTTGTACTTTAAGAAGAATTCTTTTATCATTCATTTAGATTTCTCGTTCCCGAATTTTTTAAATAATACCAAACTCGCCAATGCGATTGTGATCATTAGCAAACTTACTGTCAAAGCCACTTCCAGTCTACCGACTGACACTTCAAGGAAAATCGTTGAAGGAAGAACCTCGGTTTTAAAACGGGTTATCCCGCAGAATACAACAACCGGCCCGAATAATCCGAAAGATACTGCCCAGCCCAGCACTCCTCCCGCTATTATGCCATTTCTCGCATTGGGAATTGTTATTTTAAAAAACGCTCCTGCATCTGAGCATCCCAGGGTTTTCGCTACATCTTCAGCCCTGTAGTCAATGGTATCAAAAGTACTTCTGACTGTTCTTATGACATAAGCGCAGGCAACTATTGTCTGGCATAAAACTATACCTTTTGAAGTATAAACAAAAGCCAGGCCGCTCTTTTCAATAAACCTGCCTACCGGCGTCTGGAAAAATATCAGCAAACTTAAACCTATAACAACATAAGGCAGAAAAACCGGTATATCAACGATTGTATCAACAATTGCTTTCCCGGAAAACTTATACCTTGACAGCGCATAAGCGCATGGAACCCCGAAAACTAAAGCAAAAAATATCGAGATGGTTGAAGAAATAACGCTCAATTTCAAGGCATACATTATTTCCTGCGAATGGAAAACTTCTCTAATAGCCGCCATATTTACATAACTTATATCTGCTATAATAAGCGATAATACGACGATAGGGTAAAAAAACATAAATCCGTAAATGGCTGTGCTAAATAATTTATCTTTTTTCATTTTCGATATTTAACTTTGAAATGTTACAGTTATTACCAAATCGCGCTGTCCCGGGCCGTAAGAGGCAGGATTTTTAAAAATATATTTATATTTATTTTTACTCTCAACTACTTTCCTGCATACCTTAACGTCATCTGAATAAAGAACCGCTTTCACGCCGCCTCTGTTAAATTTGGTAAAAACAACAAACTGCTCGGGAGAAATGGCGGAAGAATTGATATTCAGGTGTTTATCTTTAATGGAAGCATATCCTTTATCCCTGGCTGTTTTCTCTTTTGACAATAAAACTTCATGGCCGGGATACTTTACGCCTATTTTATCCCAGCACCCGCAAACAATCGTTTCACTTGCAAGGCAAATATCCGTTATGTAATTATTCCTGTATTTTTGATGGGGTATTTTTAGAAAAAACACCGCAAGTACCGCTGCTAAAGCAAGGGCCGCAGAAGGAATTGCAAATCTTATATAGCTGGTCTTCTTTTCCGACATCCTTCTTTCAACTTCTTGCTCGATATTTTCCATAATATTGTCCGGCAATTTAACGCCGGGCAAAGAACTCAGCATACTTTTTACTTTTAACAGGCTTTGGTAATCTTCATTACAGGCAGGACAACCCTGCAAATGAATATTGACTTCATTCCTTATAGCTTCATCAAGTTCGTTTGCCAGACACCCGGCTAAATACTTTTGTATTTTTTTGCAATTCATATATTTCCTGCCTATAAATTTGCTTCAAGTAATTTTCTTAATATTTTCCTGGCCCGGTGCAAATCTATCCAAACCTTATTTATCGAGCAATCCATAATTTTGCTGATTTGCCCGCAGGAAATATTTTCAATATCTGAAAGAACCAGGACCATTCGGTATTGAGGTTTGAGTTTGTTTAATGCATCCTGAATATTTTTCCCATTTTCCTTTTTTTCAAGCAAATTTTCGGGCTGTCCAGCCCCGTCCGTAATCGTTTCGCTTAAGGGTATCGTATCCCAAACGGGTGAATCCAAAGAAACAACCCTGATCTTCGGAGATTTTCTTATAAAATCAATATACCTATTGCGAATCATTTTATAAAGAAGGGAATCTATCGGCCCTTCAATATTGTAATTGTTTTTTTTGCAGGCAACTATCAGTTTTACAAATACTTCCTGGGTTAAATCCTGGGCATCCGAATAATTACCGCAGAACCTATAGGCTATATTAAAAACTTTCCCGATATGTGCTTTTACTGTTGCTTCACTTACATTGGCTTTCATATAAATAACGTAAAATTCCTGAAATACTTACACCTTCCTAAAATTTAATATAAACTATATCCCCGTCTTTTACCTGGTAATCCTTCCCTTCTATGCGGGCCAGCCCTTTTTCACGGAGAGCTTTTTCGCTGCCAAGTTCTGCCAGGTCTTTAAAGGAGTAGACCTCTGCGCGCACAAATCTTTTTTCCATATCCGTATGTATCTTACCTGCCGCTGATTTAACATTTGTACCTGCCGGGATTGACCAGGCACGAATTTCCGTGCCAACAACCGTATAAAATTGGATAAGCTTGAGTAAATCATTCGATTTTTTTATAAGAACGTTAATTTTTGATTCAACACCTAATTCCTTGGCAAAATTTTCTCTTTCTTCTTCCGGCAGCTGGCTAAGTTCAGATTCAATCTGCGCGTTTATTTCTACTGAATCGCTGTTTTTAGTGTTTTTAACAAAATCCTTCGCTTTTTTTAATGCTTCAGCTGATGTTTTTTCATTAATATTGAAAACGTAGAGTAGCTGCTTATTGGTCAGAAAATTGTATTCAGAAATGCTTTTTGAATCAATATTGCATTCTTTTAAAGCGGTTTTTACGGTTTTATTTTGGTCCAGGTAGTTTTTTAAAGTTACGAGTATTTCGCCTTTTATCTTTGCTTCTTTATTTCCGGAATTCATCAATCCCGCCAATTTTTCTTTCGCTGAAATTGCCAATTCCAAATCAGAAAGAATCAATTCCGTTTCAATTACGCCTATTTCTTGTTCAGGATCGCACTTTTCTATCGTATTCACGACATTTTCAGCGTCAAAAAGCCGGACCACCTGAATTATTGAGTCAACTCCCCTTATATGAGATAAAAACTTGTTTCCCAGCCCCTCTCCTACACTTGCTCCTTTAACCAGTCCTGCTATATCAACAAATTTCACAGTAGTTGGAGTAAGTTTCTGGGGATTGAACAGCTCGCCAAGTTTTTTGAGTCGCTCATCAGGTAAAGGGACTATGCCTACGTTTGGTTCTATTGTTGTAAAAGGAAAGTTTTCAGCAGGAACATTGAGGCGCGAAAGCGAGTTAAAGAGAGTTGATTTTCCTACATTTGGAAGGCCTATTATGCCTATTTCCATTATAAAACTAC
This sequence comes from Elusimicrobiota bacterium, assembly GCA_018816525.1. Lineage (NCBI taxonomy): Bacteria > Pseudomonadati > Elusimicrobiota > Elusimicrobiota bacterium. The sequence continues at coordinate 22,628 of JAHIVV010000079.1, read as the reverse complement.
CAGATTATCTTTATGAATAACTTCTTCATAGTCGGATTTGCCGAGTATTCTAAATATTTCCGAAGATTTTTTTCCTTTGATTTTTGCCAGGTCCTGCGATGAAAACCAGACCAGCCCCCGGGCAACTTCTTTTCCATCAGTTCCGGTTACGCTTACATTATCGCCCAGGTTAAAATTACCTTCAATTGAAACTACACCCGAAGACAATAAGCTTTTATTGCGTTTAGTTATAGCTTCAGCGGCGCCTGAATCTATTATAATACCGCCTTTAACCTTGGCGCCGAAAGCAATCCATCTCTTGCGCGAATCAATTATTTTGTCATTGGAAAGAAATTTTGTACCGATTACTTTTCCTGAAACTATTTGCTGCAGACAGCCTGCAACGCAGCCATTGGCAATTATTGTTTCAACTCCGCTTTTTGTTGCTATTTTTGCGGCTTTAATTTTTGAAGCCATGCCGCCGCTTGAAAAATCCGACCCCCGGGAAGCCCGGGCATAGCATTCTATTTCATCGGTAATCTTCTTCACTTCATGTATAAAACTGGCGTTCTTGTTTCTGTTAGGGTCTTCCGTGCAAAGCCCGTCAACATCGGTGAGAATGATAAGCATATCTGCCTCTGCTTTTACTGCTACCAGGGCAGACAAAGTATCATTTTCACCGAATTTAATTTCTTCAGCCGAGATCGTATCATTTTCATTAATTACTGGTACTGCTCCCAACTTTAGAAGAGTAAATATGGTATTCCGGGCGTTAATATACCTTTGTCTGTTATCAAAATCTTCCCAGGTCAAAAGCAGCTGCGCTATAGTAATATTATGTTCGTTAAAATGTTCTTCATAGATATTCATTAATAAAGGCTGGCCGATAGCCGCAGCAGCCTGTTTCTCTGGCAGATCAACAGGCCTTTTTTTCAGCTTTAACCTGCTTACACCACAGGCTATAGCGCCCGAGGTAACCAATATGACTTGATTGCCGTCTTCATATATTTTTGCAATATCGCGGACAATCCGTTTCACCTGGGCCGTATCTATTGAGCCATCTTTTTTGGTTAATAGATTTGTGCCTACTTTTACGACGATGCGCTTATTGCTCATATTATTATTTTATAAAATATCTGACTGATATTCAAATTCCCACGCGCCGATTTTAACTAAATCCTTGTCTTTAATTCCCTGTTTTTTCAGAGCTTTATCCACACCCATCTTTTTGAATATATTTACTAACCTGCGGACAGATTCTTCCTGGCCGAAATTTGTCATGCTGACAAACTTCTCAACCTTTTTCCCGGATACGACAAAAACATGCCCGCCGCTTTGTTTTTGAACGGAAAAATCCGGATGGAATGTATATTTTTTTATGCTTTCAGCAACATCACCATCAGTTTCTTTAATAATTTCCGCAGGAAAACTCTTTAATTGCGTTATTATTTCGTCAAGCAGGCCGTTTACGCCTTCACCGCTTACAGCTGATATCGAAAACACATTCTTATTAATGCTTTTATTTTTTTTCTTTTTTATTTCTTCAGTAAGTTTCTTAACCAATATTGCGCGTTCTTTTTTGTCATTGATTAAATCAAGTTTATTCAATGCAACGAGCATGGGTTTATTGATAAGTTTCTTTGAGTACCTGGCAAGTTCTTTATTTATCAAAACCAGGCTTTTCCAGCAAGGTTTGTTTTCGTAACCGTAAGCATCTACAAGATGAACAAGCATCCTGGTGCGTTCAATATGCCTTAAAAAACCTATTCCAAGCCCTTTACCCTGGCTGGCATTTTCGATTAACCCGGGAATATCTGCTACAACGAATGACCTGCCTTTATGCTTGCAAACTCCTAAATTCGGAGATAAGGTTGTGAAAGGATAATCAGCAATCTTAGGCCGGGCAGAGGTGATCCTGCTTAGTAGTGTTGATTTCCCTGCATTAGGGCATCCTATAAACCCTACATCGGCAATCAATTTCAATTCTAACTCTATGGTAAGCTTTTCTCCCGGTTCGCCTTTTTCGGAAATTCGCGGAGCTGTAATCCTGTGAGTTTTAAAACTTGCGTTTCCCCTTCCGCCCCTTCCGCCTTTAGCAACCAGCGCTTTATCGCCGTCATTTACAAGGTCTGCGATGAATTCTTTGCTCGATTCTTCCAATTTAGATACGACCGTGCCGCGGGGGACTTTTATATACATATCTTCCGCGCCTCTGCCGTACTTGTCGCTTCCCTGGCCGTGTTCACCCCTTTCAGCAGTGTAATGGGGCCTGAAAGAAAAATCAAGAAGAGTGGTCATGTCTTTGTCTGCCACAAGATAGACATTCCCTCCCGACCCGCCGTTGCCGCCGTTGGGGCCGCCGAAAGGAATGAATTTTTCCCTGCGAAAACTCAAGCACCCGTCGCCGCCGCGACCTGCTTCAACAAAAATTTTTACTTTATCAATAAACATAATTTAGGCTTACTTAGTAGGAATTAAAGATTTGTTGTTGTAGAGATTGGATAAACGCTGGCCAGTTTTTTTCCACCGCGGGCCCATTCGAACTTCACAACGCCGGCTATTTTTGAAAAGATTGTATGGTCTGATCCTAAACCGGTATTTTTACCCGGAAAGATTTTCGTTCCTCTTTGCCTGACAATTATTTTCCCTGCTGCTACTACCTGGCCTGTTACCGCTTTTGTACCTAATCTTTTGCCGGCTGAATCTCTTCCATTAACCGCGTGTTTTCCTTTTGCCATTTTAATCCACCTGTATTTTCTTTATTTTGAGCCCGGTCAAATATTCTCTATGCCCTCTGGTTTTTTTGTAACCTTTTTTCCTGCGTCTTTTAAAAGCAATAATCCTGGGGCCGCGGGTCTGATCAACAACCTCGGCTATAACCTTTGCATTCTTTATTATTGGATTTCCGAAAACAGATTCATTTTCTTTTTTTACCATCAAAACATTCTCAAGGGTAATTTCCGCGCCAAGTTTGCTGGAAATTTTATCCACCAAAATCTCTTCCCCTTCAGAAACCTTATATTGCCTGCTGCCTATAAGAACCATCGCGTACATGCTCGTCTCCCCTTTATTCCATTAATACTACCTTCCGGTTATCATATCAAATTGTTAATTTGATGTCAAATAAATCTCTCCAGCGTGCCGTCGTTTTTTTCTAAATATATATCCTTCCGGTTTACGCTGATTCCGTTTATTTGTTCCTGATTCAAATTAAAAACATGTTCCATAATTTTCTCGGGTTTTATATTTTTTTTAGGCCCGGCCCTTAAAAATAACCTGAGCGCATTATTGTTCAATTCAAATTTATAAATTAAGGGCCTTGCGTCCAGGGTAATTGTTTTACCCTTTTTAAGTATGTCAATATTGATGCAGCTTTTAGCCATATTTTCCTGAATCAAATTGTTTATTTTGGTGGTATCGCCTATTTCCGGAATTCCTCTTATTTCATATTCAATCAGGTTTACAATAGAATCAATTGAACCCTGGGAAACCAGCATTTGCTTTATTTCGATAAGCATAAAATCTTCAGGCAGCTGGCGCATAATTTTCTCAGCCAGGCTTTTAATTTCTATGCTTTGCCTTAATTCAATATCAACAAATTCAGAACTGCTCTCATAGCCTACGGTTATAGCCGGCCCGAATGACATATTCATTTGGGGGTGAAATCCCTCCGAATAATTTACAGGCAGCTCTGACCTTCTGATGACCTTCCTTACCAATTCTATCTGTTCCAGGTGAGAAAGGTATTTCAGTTTATTTTTTCTTCCAAATCTTAACCTGTAATTTATTCTTTGCCTTTTTATATCGGTATTTTTCCACGGGAACTGCCGGGCGAAATCACCCTGCGGCTCTTTAATAACTGCTTCGGCCGGAACTGTTTCCTCCAAAGGTTTTTTCGCAAGTTCAATGCTTTTTTTATATTCTTTTAGCAGATACTCCCTGTCTCTTCCTGCCGATATATGACTCCAGGGTAATTCATCAGTTTCATTTCTTGGCCCAAGGTAATGACTTTTATCAATTGAGTGCTCAATAAACGAATTTTCCCAAATATCATTTCTAAAATATTCGTGCCAATGGTCAAACCTGGCACCCTTTTCCCAGGCTGATATCAATGCAGACGAAAGTTTACTGTCACCGCGGGCAAATACTCCTTCCAGCCTGGACATATTTATATTATGACCTTTAACACTGGCCTTCAATCTTCTGGTTAACACATTTTTTTTCTCCTGGAGTGAATCGGTATTTTCCATCCCTGCCCACTGAAATGGCGAATGAGGCTTAGGGACAAAAGGAGAGATTGTAATATTGTAATTTATTCTGGGCGTCAGTCTGACCAGTTTATTTACCATATTGATAATTGCCTCTATATCCTCATTTTGTTCCCCGGGCAGGCCTATCATGAAATATAGCTTGACTAATTTCCATCCATATTTGCCGGCTTCGAGCATGGTATTATAAACATCTTCGTCTGAAATTTCCTTGCCGATTACGTTACGCAGTCTTTGTGAACCTGCCTCTATTGCAAAGGTTAGATTTGCCCTTTTGGGATAGATTAGAAATGGAAATAATTTTACCGAACGCGAATTGCATCTCAACGACGGTATGCTCAGAGAAACATTTTCATTGAGGCAGTATTCATTGACTTTTTTTATTAGTTCATCAATTTCCGGGTAACTGCTGACCGAAAGGCTTGATAATGACAATTCATCGTAACCGGTATTTTTTATTCCCTTGTCCAGCAACTGCATTATCTTTTCCTGCGAACGGTCTCTCCAGGGATGATAAATATTTGTTGCCTGGCAAAACCTGCACCCATGCACACAGCCCCTGCTTATTTCTATATTAAGCCTGTCATGGACAGTTTGCATATAAGGCACGATAGGTTTCACCGGATAGAATGACTTTTCGATATTTACAGTTCTCTTTTCAATTTTATAATCAGATAAGGTTTTATGCAGTACCGGCACGTAAACACCGGGTATTTTTGCCAATTCAACAAGAATTTCTGTCTTTGATCTTTGGTCTTTGGCCTTTAGCTCTTTAATTTTGTCTAATATCTCCCCGATTACTTCTTCTCCGTCACCTATAACGAATAAATCAAAAAAGTCGGACATAGGCTCGGGATTATAACATACCGGCCCTCCTGCTATCAATAGCGGAAAATTGCTGTTTCCTCTCTCGATACTTTTGAACGGGATGCCTGCACATTTAAGCATCGTAAGGACATTTGTAAAGCAAAGTTCATATTGTAGAGAAAAACCGACTATGTCAAAATCTTTCAGGGGCTGCTGGGTTTCAATAGAAAAAAGAGGCAGGTTCCTTGAAATAAGCAGTTCTTCTAAATCTTTGTCAGGGCAATAGCATCTTTGCGCCGCGGCGTCCGGCCTGCTGTTTACAATTTGATATAAAATTTCCAACCCTAAATTTGATGCACCCAATTCATAAAGGTCAGGAAAACAGAAGCAGACATTTACATCAGCGTGGTTTTTATGAATAGAATTCCATTCGGAATTAATATACCTTGACGGCCTTTTTATCAATTTTAAAACTTCTTTAATTTCGTGAATTTCATTCATATTTTTGGTGATTTTTAGTAAACAAAACGGCGCAGATAGATTGAAAAAAGAATGCCGATTGCTATAAGGGATGAAACAAGACAGGATCCACCATAAGAAACAAAAAGTAAAGGCAGACCCGTAATAGGCATCAGGCCTACTACCATTCCAATATTAATTATTCCATAAAACCCGAACATCGTAGCTATCCCTGCACTTACAAAAGACCCATACCGGTCCCTGCTTTGGTATGATACATTGACCATCCGCCAGACAAGTATCCCATAAATAATAATTATAAAAAATGAGGAGATAAAACCCATTTCTTCCGAAAGAAGCGAAAATATAAAATCAGTGTGTTGCGCAGGAACAAAACCTAATTGCGCCTGCGTCCCGGAAAACAAACCTTTTCCAAAAAACCTGCCGCTGCCTACTGCAATCTTGGACTGGCTAATATTATAACCTGCGCCCAGCGTATCAACTCCGGGATTAATGAATACAACAAGCCTTTTCCTCTGGTATTCCTTGATACTTTTTCCTACCAGGTACGAAGACCCTGTTCCGGCAAGAGCGATTAAAAAAATACATACAAAATAGAAAAAAGGAATAAATATTTTCCATTTTTTCAAAAACCACCACAAGAAGAAAATAAAAAATCCTATAATGATAAGGAAAACAGCTAATTCCCAATGATAATCGAGTATTCTCATCAAAACAGAAGTTTTACTGATTGAAGGAGCCAATAATGTTTTTAAAAGAGGAAAACTGACGGTTACAAAACCGTAAAAGACAAAAGCGGACAAATGCAAAAACCTCGCGCCGGCATAATACAGCATACCTAAAAATATCGGGAAATAAACCAGGGTTCCTGAAAAATCAGGTTCTAACAATATTAGCCCTACATTTATAAACAACATTACAAAAGGTAAAAAAAGTTTATTTAATTGTTTTATATCCCATGAATGCCTATCAAGGTACCCTGCAAGAGAAACTATAAACAATAATTTAGTCAATTCTGTCGGTTGAAAAGCGAAATATTTGAAATCAATCCAAGCTCTAGACCCTTTAAAAACCGTACCAAAAACCAAAACACTTAAAAGCAGGAAAATTGTAACATAGTAGATGTACTTATAATACAATTTGTAAATACGGTAATCTATGCCGGCAAACAGGAACAAAAAAACAATTCCTATTATAAAAGCAGCTATTTGTTTACTAACATAGGCCCAGGGATTCCCTGTTCTCAGTGTTGCAGAGTAAATAAGGAGTATTCCCAATACAGACAGGAATAGCACAATCGAGACAATCAGCCAATCAATATTCTTTAAACTCTTTAACAAAATGCTTTGCTTTTCCATTGGTTAATTGGCGCTCCGAAGGTCTTTTTCAATGTATCTTTGTTTTAATTTAGCAAATATCCTGCCTGCGATAGGAGCGGCAATTGATCCGCCCTTCCCTCCATGCTCTACTAAAACTGCAACTGCCAATTCAGGTTTTTCCACCGGTGCAAACGCTCCAAACCAGGCATGTGTAGCGCCTCTTGGATTTTCCGCGGTACCTGTTTTACCTGCTATATTCATGCCTTCTACCTGTGCGCCGTACCCGGTCCCTTGAGCGACAACATTTGTTAATGCTTTTATTAAATCATCCCAGACGGCATCTTTAAGTTCCACTTCAGATAGTTTTTCGGTCGTATGCTCAAACGCGACGGAACCGTCGTTCGACATCACTTTTTCCACCAGATAGGGTTTCCAGATTCTTCCCCTATTTGCAACAGTAGAAATCATACTGGCAAGCTGCAGGGGCGTAACTGTTATATACCCCTGCCCGATGGCAATATTTACCGTATCACCCGGTAACCAGCCATATTTAAATTTTTTTGTGCGCCATTCTTCTTTAGGAATAAATCCGCTTTTTTCTGAAGGCATGTCAATACCCAACTTACTGCCTAAATTGAACTTCTCAGCATAATCAATTATGGGCCCAATTCCTTCTTTTAATCCTATGTTATAAAAGTAAACACCGCAGGAATTTTGAACTCCTGAAAAAAACGACATATTTTTGTGGCCTTTCTTTTCCCAACATTTAAAGGTTTTTTTTCCAATCGTAAAATACCCGGGACAAAAATATGTCTCGTCAAGAGTAATAATGTTTTCGTTTAAAGCTGCCGCTGAAGTAATAATTTTAAATACTGACCCGGGGGCATATTCGCCCTGGACAGCCCTGTTAAAAGTCGGCAACTTTTTATCCGTAAAATATTTTAGCCTTTCTTTCGAATTGCCCACAAACAGGTTTGGGTCAAAACCTGGCTGCGAAACTAATATTCTTACTGCACCGTTAGACGGGTCAATTCCAACCACGGCTCCGGCACAGCCGGTCTTTAAAAGTTCATCTTCTGCTACTTTTTGAAGTTCCAGGTCAATGGTCAGATGAATATCTTTGCCGGGGACAGGCTCGATTCTACTAGAAATACCCAACTGCCTGCCGCTTGCATTTGATTCTATAACCCATCCGCCGTCTTCACCGCGTAAGTACTCATCATATTGTTTCTCGAGGCCATTTTTTCCGATTATATCGCCCTGCTTATAACCATAGGACGTCATGCTTTCAAGTTCAGGCTGGCTTACTTCGCCGATATAGCCAATCATATTGCTGAACATTTCATTATAGGGATAAAATCTTCTCATTTCAGTTACAACAGATATATCTTTCAGGTTTATTTTTTGTTCGAGAAGCCTGAACATAGTATTTCTGTCAATATCTTCAGCAAGTGAAACAACCCTGCTATTATTGTATCCTTCTATTATTTTATCTTTTGTTCCCGGCAGGATTCTTTCTATTGTTTTTTCCGTTGTATTCTGGAAAGATCTGTTGTTTTTTTTTGAAAACGGATAAAACAATACGAGGGTGACGGGTTTGTTTTCACAAAGACGTTTTCCATAACGGTCGTATATAATTCCCCTTGGCGCTCTTTCCAAAAATAAATGACTGCTATTTTGCTCTGACACTTTCAAATAGTAATTTCCTCTTATTATTTGAAAATAAAAGAACCTTAATCCAATAAAAGAAAAAATTACTAATATTGTAAAAAATATTCTGTTTAATCTTGCCAGGAATTTTTCCTGGACTATATTAGATTCGCCTTCCCAGACCATTTTTTTATTTTTTTAACCCAAAACTCCAGAATTGTAAATTCAAAAGGCACGATTATGCAACTATAAATAACCGTCCAGAACAAACCTGTAATATTAAGGGCGGTCGAATAAGGAATAAATATCAAAGAAACAAACCTCGCTATTAAAATACAGGCAATCAAAACAATGGAATTAATCAATACCTGTACCTTGATTTTAGATTCGTCCAGCTTGTGGCTGTATTTTCCTACTGAAAATCCTATGAAAGTAAAAAGAAAAGCTCTCAAACCGAATATCTGCAAGCTAAAAATATCGAGAATTAAACCGGCAACGAATCCGTAAAATTCACCAAAAACTACGCCCTCTTTTAAAGAAAAATAGACAACGCTTATTAAAACCAGCTCAGGTACTGTTCCGAATAACGGAAAATACATTGAAAAAATGCTTTGTATAATAAGAGTTGAAACTAATGTAAAAAAAATAAAAAATAAATAAATCATTTTGTCAGCAAATAAACTACCCCTATTTTATTCCAGCTGATCATTGGCTTAATTAATACCTCTTTGTAATATATGTTATCTTGTATAGGTATTTCATATACCTGCCCAACCGGTATTCCCGGTGGGAACACTTTTCCTATGCCGCTGGTTATGATTTTGTCCCCTATCTTGATATCTGAATCAGGCAAGAGGTAATCAAGGACCAAATTAGCCTTTTCCTGTCCTTTTATAAGTGCAGTTTCCTGGGTACGCAGATTTTTTACAGGGACATAGGAAACTGAATCTGTGAGCATTAGCACTTTTGCCGTAGTGTTTTCTACCTGGGCTGTCCGTCCTATAAGGTTTACCTCGTCCTTAAAATAAATTATTACCGGCATATCAGGCTTTATTCCTGAATTTTTGCCTTTATCAATTATTAATGTCCTAAACCAGTTTGACGGGTCTCTGGAAATTACTCTCGCAGCTATAATTTTGTATTCTACTTTACCTGAAAGGCTTAATGAGCTGCAAAGGTTTGCATTTTCTCTTAGAATGGAATCGTACTGCGTTTCAACAAATTTTAATTTGTTAATTTCTTCTTTAAGCCTGCGGTTTTCCTGGTGAATATTCACAAATGAAACGATATTCTCGCCCAGCTCTCTTTGCCTATCAATAATTTTTAAAGCTATCTCCGGAGCTGGTGCCAGTAAATAATTAAAGAAAACCTTTAACGCGTCAACTTTTGAATTTAAATCAAAGAAAATCAGCAAAATGCTAATTCCGAGAAGGAAGGTTAATACAATGGTAGGTTGATGTTTCACTGTATTAGAGTTTTATGCACTCTTTTCAGGTTATCAAGTTCTTCGAGGTATTTACCGGTCCCATAAACAACGCAGGTTAAAGGATCCTTTGCTGTTTTTACAGGCAGTTCTGTTTCTTTGGAAAGAAGTTCGCTCATACCCCGAAGCAGAGCACCGCCTCCTGAAAGTATTATGCCTCTATCTACAAGATCTGCTGAAAGCTCTGCCGGTGTTTCTTCTAGGGTTGATTTAACTAATTCAGTTATGGTCCTCATAGGTTCAGAGAGCGCCTGACGCACTTCTTCGGATGTAACCTTAATCGTTTTTGGCAACCCTGCGACCTGGTCACGCCCCTTAACTTCAATAGAAAGCTCTTCTTCCAGCGGGAACACGGAACCGATTTTTATTTTAACGTTTTCTGCGGTATTTTCCCCTACCAGAAGGTTATATTTTTTACGGAAATACTGAACGATTGCTTCATTCATTTCGTCGCCTGCCACGCCGATAGATTTTGCAATTACCATTCCGCCCAAAGAAAGCACTGCAATTTCTGTTGTACCGCCGCCAATATCTACAATCATATTGCCTTGAGGTTCCTGAACGGGAATTTCAGCTCCAATAGCTGCGGCAAGAGGTTCTTCAATGAGAAAAACTTCCCGGGCTCCCGCCTGAATTGCTGATTCCCTTACGGCGCGCCTTTCAACTTCCGTTATACCTGACGGAACACCTATTACTATTCTCGGGTGAAGCAGGCTTTGCCTGTTATGGACTTTTTTAATGAAATAACGGATCATGGTTTCAGTTACTTCAAAATCGGCAATTACACCATTGCGCAGAGGACGCACGGCAACAATATTCGCGGGAGTTTTGCCAAGCATACGCTTGGCTTCGGTCCCGATGGCTACAATAGTTTTTGTATTTTTTTCGATTGCTACTACGGAAGGCTCTCTTAAAACTATTCCCTGCCCTTTTACATAGACTAGTATACTTGAAGTACCCAGGTCAATACCCATATCATTGGAAAATAGGCTGAACAGGAAATTAAACATAGTTGAAATCTTTTATTGCACTAGTTTTATCACGACTATAGAAGCTGCATCACCTACGCGGTTTCCTAATTTTATTATTCTTAAATAACCGCCTTTGCGGTCTGCATACCTGGGCACGAGCACTTCATTCATTTTTTTCAAAGCCTGCCTGTCATGAATTTCGCTTGCAACTTTCCTGATAGAAGCCAGATTTTTTTGTTTAGCACAGGTAATCAACTTTTCTGCATAAGGCCTTAGAAGCCTGGCTTTTTGAATTGTAGTGTTAATTTTTTCATGCAGAATCAAAGAAGTCGTAAGGCTGCTTAGCAGGGCTTTTTTTCCAGAAGAGGTCGTAAGCATTTTATTTACTCTCCGTAGTCATTCCAAGTTTTAAGTTTTGCTCCGATAATTTTTCTTTTATTTCATCCATAGATCTTTTTCCCATGTTACGAAGGCTTGCTATCTCTTCCTCGTTTTTTTCAACCAGCTCTTTCAAGATTTTTATCTGGGCTGACTTCAGGCAGTTAATAGGCCTGGATGATAAACCAAGTATTTCAACCGGCTGGTTGAGTAATTCCGCCATTTTTTCTTTTTGAATAAATTCAGTATGTGAAACAGGTTTTTCTTCCTCTCTTTTTTCCGGTTTAAGAAAAATATTCAAGCTGTCTCTTAATATTTTAGCGGAATAAGCCAAAACATCTGCCGGAAGGATGCTTCCATCAGTCCAGATTTCTATAATAAGCCTGTCATAATCCGTTCTATGTCCGACACGGGCATTTTCCACTTCGTAGTTCACTTTTATAACCGGCGAAAAAAGAGCATCCACGGGAATAACGTCAACCGAATGGGATGATTTTTTGTTTTGCTCGGCAAAAGCGTAACCCCTGCCCCGGGTTACTTCCATCTCAATTTCGAGCAACCCACCCGGCTCACTAGTAGCAATTTCCTGGTCAGCATTAATGATTTCTATATTCGGGTTCCCCTTTATATCTTTCGCCGTGACAATTTTTTCGCCTTTGACGGTAAGAACAAGCGTTTCAGGCCCTGAAGAATACATTTTGAGCCTTATTTTCTTTAAATTAAGAAGGATCTGCATGACATCTTCTTTGATGTTTTTTATCGTGTCATATTCGTGCCTTACTATGAAGTTGCCTGTCCCGCGAATTTTACAGTTTGTGATGGCAGCCCCTTCCAGGCTCGAAAGGAGTATACGCCTTAACGAATTGCCGATTGTATGCCCATAGCCAGGTTCAAATGGCTCAGCAATAAATTTCCCATATGTATCAACTTGTTTTTCTGTGCTCAATTGCTGAGAAAAAACTAATTCTGTCATTTTTAGGACCCTCCGGTTTGCTCAGGCCCATATGCCTGAGCAATAATTCCAGCTTTATTTTTTATCTTGAATATAATTCTACTATCAAAGTTTCATCGACAGGATAAGAAATGTCCTGGCGGGTGGGCAGAGAAACTACTTCTCCCGAGAAATTTTCCTTATTGACAGTAAGCCATGTCGGCGCTTTGGTATAATTGCCAAACCATCTCTTTAATGCCGCATTCTCCTTCAGTTTATCATTCAATACTATTTTATCGCCTATTCTTACCCTGTAGGCAGGAACTCTCAAATTCCGGTTATTAACTTTAATATTTCCGTGCGAAACCAACTGCCTGGCGCCTATAATTGACTGCGCAAACCCCATCCTTCTCACGACATTATCTAACCTGGTTTCAAGAAGATAGAGCAGATTAGGCCCTGGTGAACCGGCCATTTTTTTAGCTTGTTTATAATAATTGTGAAACTGCGTTTCGTTCAGGAAAGCAGAAAACCTTGTTTTTTGCTTTTCTCTTAATCGTTTTCCATACTCGCTCTGTTTTGAAGGGAAACGTGAAGTTTTTCCTCCTGCTTTTTTTTTGCGTTTGTCAAGAGTACATTTAATATCGCACCTTTCACCTTTTAAAAACAGTTTCTCGTTTACTCTGCGGCATAATTTACATACTGAACCTAAGTAACGACCCATAATCTCCTCTTTTTGACAGTTATAAGTTTTTTGTTAATATTACTCCAAAACCTATCGGTAGTGGTTTTGGAGTTTCGTCCGACTCAAACTCTTCTAGACTTCGGCGGCCTGCATCCATTATGCGGTATAGGCGTTATGTCTTTTATCGTAGAAATGGATAATCCCGCTGCTTGCAGCGCTCTGATGGCAACTTCTCTGCCCGGCCCGGGTCCTTTAACATAAACTGAAGCCTGTTTAACACCCATTTCAACTGCTTTTTTAGCAGCGTTGCCTGCGGCTATCTGAGCGGCATAAGGAGTGCCTTTTTTCGTACCTTTAAAACCGCTTGAACCGGCAGTTTCCCAAATTAAGGTATTGCCTTTTTCGTCAGTAATCGTAACAATCGTGTTATTAAATGAAGAATGGATATAAACCCTGCAAAAAATACCTACAACTCTTTTCTTTAAATTCGTTTTAGTTGCCATTTTCCCCTTATTTTGCCGGAGCTGGTGCAGCTTTAGCCTTAACTGCTTTTACACTGCCTACAGTTTTCCTCTTTCCTCTGCGGGTTCTTGCGTTCGTTTTCGTTCTCTGCCCACGTACAGGTAAATTTCTTCTATGCCTCATTCCCCTGTAACTGCCGATATCAACAAGGCGTTTAATATTTGCTGATATTTCGCGGCGCAGGTCACCTTCGACCTTATAATTTGTTGAGATTTCAGCGCTTATTTTTCCTGCTTCTTCTTCTGTCAAATCTTTAACACGGGTAGTCGGATTAATTTGTACAGTTTCTAAAACCCTGTCAGCCAACACTTTTCCGATACCAAAAATGTATCTAAGAGCAACGTCAACTCTTTTTTCTTTCGGCAAATCTACTCCAGCTATACGAGCTGCCATTAACTCCTCCTTAGCCCTGTCTTTGTTTGTGCCTTACATCTGAACAAATAATTCTTACAATTCTTTTTCTTTTTATGATTTTACATTTTTGACAAATTTTTTTTATCGATGATTTTACTTTCATTTTTTTCTGTACGTAATTCTTCCCCTTGTTAGGTCGTAGGGAGAAAGTTCTACCGTTACCTTATCTCCCGGCAATATTTTGATATAATGCATCCTCATTTTGCCGCATAAATGAGCAAGTATCACATGACCCGATTCTATTTTTACTTTGAACATTGCATTCGGCAATGTTTCGAATACTTCGCCCTCAACCTGTATTTTATCTTCTTTCATAATTTCAATTTTTAATCTAAAATTGGGTTCAACTGCGTAAGGAGTTCAGGACCATTCTCGGTAATTGCAATCATATGCTCGTAATGGGCGCAATATTTCTTGTCAATCATAACAACAGTCCAATTATCCTTTAAAATCTGAATCTCCCAACTGCCCAATGCAATCATGGGTTCAGCTGCTATAACTAAACCCGGCTGAAGCCTGGGGCCGGTGTTATGTTTCCCGAAGTTGGGTACTTCCGGTTTTTCATGAAGCATCCGGCCTATTCCATGCCCTACAAAATCCCTGATTACAGAATAGCCTCTGCTTTCAATATAGTCCTGAACTCCTGCAGAGATATCACCAAGCATATACTCAGGCCGGGCATATTTTAAAACTGCTTCAAAACTTCCGTAAGAAGCCTTCAGTAAATCCTTTATTTCGTTGCTGATATTACCTACGGGCACGGTTTCCGCCACATCTCCGAAAAAACCTTTGTGTTTTATCCCGATGTCAACTTTGACTATATCCCCGTCTTTAATGGATTTTGTCTTTCTGGGTATTCCATGAACGAGTTCTTCGTTCACTGAAACACAAATAGATCCCGGAAACCCTCTATAACCTTTAAAAGCTGGCACAACATGGAAAAGATCAAAATTTCTATCAGCTATTTCTTCCAAATCTTTTGTAGTGACTCCCGGCTTTAATCCCTTTTTTACTTCAGCCAGTATTTCACTGACAATCCTGCCGCATTCTCTCAAAATATCAAGTTCAGCTTTGGTTTTTAATTCTATCAATTAGTTTATTTTATTAAGCGCTCTTTTTATATCTTTAAATATTTTTTCAATTTTTTTATCGGCTTGAATTGTGAATAATTTTTTTTGTTTTTTATAATAATTTACTATTGGACAAGTTTCAACTTTGTATATCTTCAGTCTTCTTTTAACAGTCTGAGGAGTATCATCAATTCTCTGCACAAGTTTGACTTTACAAACATCACAAAGGCTATCTGCTTTAGGGGGCTGCGAAATCATATTATAACCCCTGTTGCATGAAGGGCACAACCACCTGGCAGTAAGCCTTTTTAAACTTTCAGCTGAACTTAAGTTAAGAAATAATACTGCGTCTATTTTTTTACTTTTTTCTTGAAAATACCTGTCTAATATTTTTGCCTGGAATAGATTTCTTGGAAAACCATCAGAGATAAAACCTTTTCTGCAATCAGATTTTTCTACTCTCCTTTTGAACATGTCAATAACTATATCATCAGGAACCAGGGCTCCCTTATTGACAAATTTTCTAATTTCCCTGGATATTTTCGTATTCTTTTTGAGTGTTCCCCTGAATAAATCACCAGTTGATACATGAGGTATTTTATATTCTTTTATAATGTTTGCAGCTTGGGTTCCCTTTCCGGAACCCGGCGCACCTAAAAGGATTATGTTCATTATTTTATATTAAACCATCTGCCTTTAATTCTTCCCTGCTTCATAAATCCTTCATAATGGCGCATGATCATCTGTGACTCTATCTGTCCTATTGTGTCAAGAGAAACGCCTACAACAATTAACAATGCCGTGCCTCCGAAGAAAAATGGTGCATTAAATGCTGATCTTAAAATATCAGGCATAATAGCGATTAAAACAACAAATATCGCACCGCTAAGAGTTATTCGTTCGATTATTCTTTGTATGTGTTTTGCTGTGGCTTCGCCGGGCCTGATCCCCGGTATGAATCCGCCCCATTTTTTCATGTTTTCTGCCATATCCGTAGGATTCATCTGAATAGAGTTGTAAAAATAACAAAAGAAAATTATTAAAAGAGCATAAACTATCTCGTAGAGCCATGAACCTCTCTGCCAGAATTCCATCAATTTTTGTGCCCATGGGTTATTCGACATAAATTGAAGAACTGTAAGGGGCGCTGATAAAACTGAAATAGCGAAAATGACAGCAATAACACCAGCCTGGTCTACTTTCAAAGGAAGAAACGTGCTTGCCCCTCCCAACATTTTTCTACCAACAATTCTCTTCGCATATTGGACCGGTATTTTCCTTTGAGCGGTTTCAACCCATATTACAATACCAATAACTAATAAAACGAAAACAAGCAGAACTATCGCCTTTAAAAGACTCAATTCTTCTATCCTGAACATTCTTATGAAATCTTTGATGGCAGCGGGCAAGCGGTCTACAATGCCAGCGAATATCATCAATGAAATTCCATTGCCTATCCCGAATTGCGTAATTTGTTCACCTAACCACATAACAAGCATAGTTCCAGTCACTAATGTTAAAACAGTGAGTGCATAAAAAGCGAATGTCGGGTTATCTACTATCGTTAAGTCACCTGGTGTTGGCATTTTTGAAATCATCATTGTGAGTCCGAAACCCTGAACCAGTGCAAGTACTACGGTGGCATACCTGGTTATTTGCGTTATTTTTTTCCTGCCATGTTCGCCTTCTTTTGCTAACCGGTCAACCCAGGGTAAAACATGAGCTCCTTGAAGAAGAGACATTATAATCGAGGCATTAATATAGGGCATTATCCCGAGGGAAAATATAGAAAGATTACTCATTGCACCACCAGAAAACATATCCATAAAACCCAATAATGAATTACTATGCGCATCAAACAAAGAACGCAAAGCATCAGGATTAATACCCGATACAGGAACAGCTGCGCCTGCCCGGTAAGCAATGATTATCCCCAAAGTTATCAGGATTTTTCTTTTTAACTCAGGAATTTTAAAAATATCTGTAAAAGATTTTAACATTTAACCAGCTTGTTTTGCGGATATACCGATTTCTTCATAAGTCCCGCCTGCAGCTTTAATTTTTTCTGCGGCAGTCCTGGAAAACTTATGCGCTTTTATTCTGAAGGATTTCTTTATTTCACCGTCACCAAGTATTTTTACGCCAAGGGCCATATTATCTATCAACCCTTTCTCATATAACAACTCCGGTGTAATTTCCGTGCCCGTTTCAAAAATATTTTCAAGCGTATCAACATTTACCAAATAATATTCTATTTTAAATTTCTGATTCGTAAAACCTCTTTTAGGAATACGCCTTAGAAGAGGCATCTGTCCGCCTTCAAACCAGGGAGCTTTTGTCCCGCCTGAACGTGACCTTTGCCCCTTCATCCCGCGGGTAGAACTCGCCCCGTGCCCGCTTGCCCTTCCGTGCCCCAAAATTTTCTTTTTATGCCTCGAGCCTTTTGCCGGCTTTAAGTTATGTAGTTTCATGTTTTTTTAGTATCTGCCTTATCTGGTCTTCAGTTTTTAATCTCATCAACGCGTCCATAGTTGCTTTAGCGACGTTAATCGGGTTTGTCGAGCCCAAACATTTGCTTAAAATGTCCTGTATACCTACTGCTTCCATCATAGCTCTTACGCTTCCGCCTGCAATAACACCGGTTCCGATCGAAGCTGGTTTCAGCAGGACTCTTGATGCACCGCACCTTCCTATTATTTCATGAGGAATGGTGGTATTAACAAGAGATACTTTTGTCATTTGTTTTTTTGCCCTGTTTGTTGCTTTGGAAATAGCTTCGCGGACTTCCTTTGCTTTTCCCAAACCAAGGGAAACATTTCCTCTTTGGTCGCCGACTACTACAATAGCATTGAATGAAAACCTTTTTCCTCCTTTTACGACTTTTGATACTCTGTTTACTGCTATTACTGTTTCTACAAGAGGATTGCCTTCATTACTTACTGATTTTTTTGTTTGTTCAGCCATAGGTCCCTTTCGTTTTTCAGGTATTAAAATTTTAAACCGGCTGTACGGGCAGACTCAGCCAGAGCTTTTATTCTACCGTGGTATTTTCTACCAGATCTGTCAAAAACGATTTTGTTAATATTTTTTTCGAGCAATTTTTTTGCCAGCAATTCACCGACTTTTTTTGCCTGGTCTATTTTTTTAACTTTTTCAAGTTTGCCTTTAAGTTCCAGTGAAGTTGTAGAAGCCATTGCTAAAGTCTTTCCACCGTCGTCATCAATAGCCTGGGCATAAATATGCTTAAGGCTCCTGAAAACAGTTATCCGGGGACAGCCCAAAGTTCCGCTGATTTTATTTCTTATTTTTTGCTTATTCAGTATTAATTTTTCATCTCTTGATATTGTCATAGTTTTTTCCTAAAATTTTTTACTTTTTAGCTCCCCCGCCACCGCCGGCAGCACCTGTACCTACGCCTACAGCTGATTTACCCGCTTTTTTAGCTACATGCTCTCCCACGTATCTTATTCCTGTTCCTTTATAGGGTTCAGGCGGCCTGATCCTTCTTATTCTTGCGGCTGTTTCACCAACAAGCTGTTTTTCATAACCTATAACCGAAACAATGATTCCTTTTGAATCAACGGTAATCTTAATGCCTTCAGGTATTTTAAATTTTACAAGATGGCTGAAACCCAACCTTAAAACAAGTTCCTGGCCGATAATTTGACCGTTGTAACCAACTCCCCTGATTTCAAGATCCTTATTAAACCCTTTGGTAACGCCTGTTATTGCATTTCTCATCAACGACCAAACCAGGCCCTGGGACATACGGTCTATACGTTTATCACTGCTGCGGCTTATAGAAACCTTATTATCTTCAGCTTTTACCTCGATGTTATGTACATACTTTTGCGTTATTTTACCTAAAGGCCCGGTTACTGTAAAAACATGGTCTTTAAGCTCAACTTTGACTTTTTCCGGTATAACTATGGGTTTTTTTGCCAGTCGACTCATATATTTCGCTCCATTACCAAACCGTGCAGATGATTTCCCCGCCTAGGTGTTTTTTTCTTGCGTCCCTGTCGGTCATTAATCCTTTAGACGTAGAAACGATAGAGATTCCTAACCCGCGGTAAATCTTTGGTATTTCGTTCCATTTTCTATAAACTCTTAATCCGGGTTTTGATTTGCGTTTTATTTCAGTAATAGTCCTTTCTTTGTTCTGGCCGTATTCGAAATAAATTCTTAACAACCCCTGTTTATAATTCTCAATTTTTTTGTAGGAGGCAATATACCCTTCTTCTTTGAGAATCTTGCATATTTCCTCCTTAATCTTTGAAGAAGGCGCATCAATTTTTTCAAGATATTTAATTTGAGCGTTGTTTATCATTGCTATCATATCTGCAATCAAATCACTGGACATTTTATTTCCTCTCTAAGTGGCTTTTTACCTTTCTATCTCACCAACTGGATTTAGTAACACCTGGTATCTCGCCTTTATGTGCTAGCCTGCGGAAACAAATTCTGCATAATCCAAAATCACTTAAAAACCCTCTGGGCCTTCCGCAAATCCTGCATATATTACGGAACCTAGTGCTGAATTTTTGCGGTTTACGCATTTTTACCATTGAAGCAATTGTCGCCATAATAAAATCCGTCCATTTCCTTTTTTATTACTTTTTTTCCTGTTTCTTAAAAGGCATTCCTAATAAAATTAACAGGTTCTTTGATTCATCGTCATTTTCTGCAGTTGTAACAAATGTAATATTCATACCTCGGGCTTTGTCGGATTTATCAATTTCAACTTCAGGAAAAATATATTGTTCCTTGAGCCCCAGATTGTAATTTCCCTGCCCGTCAAAACCTTTTAATTCAAGGCCGTGAAAATCCCTGATGCGCGGAATTGAAACAGTTATAAACCTGTCTATAAATTCATACATCTTATCTCCGCGCAATGTAACTCTGGTTCCGACAGGCATTCCTTTACGTAATTTGAAATTAGATATTGATTTTTTCGCCCGTCGAATCTGGGGTTTCTGGCCTGTTATAGTAGCAAGCTCTGCAATCGCCAGATCTACCACCTTTACGTTTTCCCTGGCTTCTGACAGACCTATATTAATGACAATTTTCTCAATCCTGGGTACCTGCAACCGGTTTTTAAAATCATATTTTTCCATCATTCCCGGAATAACTTTTTCTAAATAAAATTTTTTAAGTCTTGGTTCGTGTTTTGAGCTCATATTACATTCCTTTGTCCAACATTATTAAACTATCATTTCACCGCATTTCCTGCAGATTCGAACTTTTTTACCATCCGATAAAAAATCATTTTTTGCCCTGGTCGGTTGGTCGCATTTAGGGCAAACCAGCATCAGGTTTGATATCGCTACCGGCATCTCAACTTCACTTACTCCTCCCGGATCGGTTTGAGAAGGCTTTTTATGCTTTTTTACAATATTAATTTTTGAGACAACCGCTCTATTTTCTTCAGGCATTGTTCTCAAAACTTCGCCTCTTTTGCTTTTATCTTTACCCGCAATTACAACAACTTTATCTTTTTTCTTTAAGAATGCCACGAAATTCCTCCTATACCACTTCCGGAGCCAAAGAAATAATCTTCAAAAAATTCTTTTCTCTTAATTCACGGGCTACCGGCCCGAATATTCTAGTTCCTTTAGGGTCGCCATTTTCATCGATAATAACACATGCATTATCGTCAAATTTGATATAAGAACCGTCTTTTCTTTTGTGCTCTTTGGCAACGCGAGAAACCACGGCTTTAACAACAGTGCTTTTTTTAACATTAGCTGTCGGCAAAGCATCTTTCACAGTGCCTACTATAATATCCCCGATAAAACCATACCTGCGTCCGGTTCCGCCCAAAATCCTGATGCACATTAACTTTTTTGCACCGGTGTTATCCATAACAGTCAACATTGTACGTTCTTGTATCACTTTAAAGATCCCTCACTTTTTGTATTTAAAATCTTTGCGATCCGCCATCTTTTTAGTTTTGAAAGCGGCCTGGTTTCAATTATTTCGACAATATCGCCTTCATGAGTTTCATTTTTTTCATCGTGAGCGTGAAATTTTTTCGGAATTCTCAAGACTTTTTCATACTTGCTATGGCGGACCGTGCGGATTACTTTTACCACCCGGGTTTTGTCCATTTTATCGGACACTACTACTCCTGTAACTGTTTTTCTTGTTGGCTGATTTTCCATGGCTATCCTTTTTATGCTTTATTAAATTTCTGTTTAAGAAGCGTTTTCATGCGCGCTATATCTTTGCGCATTTCTCTTATTTCAAGAGGATTTTTCAAGGGTGCTGATTTGTGCTGGACTTTAATTCTATAATACTTTAACATTTTATTGTCCAGCTGTAAAGTCAACTCAGGTAAAGTCAAATCCTTTAATTCATTCCATTGTTTTGTTTTCATTTCTTCCTTCTTAATTCCGCATGCCACGCGCTTAGAAGCGTATGCGGTATATTCCTCTTGCTATTCTGCTCTGTGAACGTATTTCGTTCTTATGGAAAATTTGTGAGTTACTAAACGGATAGCTTCCCGGGCATCTGCTTCGTTTATTCCTTCAAGTTCAACTATTATTCTGCCGGGCCTTACCACGGCTACCCAATGATCTGGATCGCCTTTGCCTTTTCCCTGCCTGGTTTCAGCAGGCTTTTTTGTGACTGGTTTATCCGGGAATATTCTTAACCAAACCTTTCCGCCCTGTTTTAATGAACGAGCTAAAGATAACCTGCACGCTTCAATCTGCCTGGCAGTTACCCAACCGCCTTCAAGGGCCTTCAAACCGTATTTACCAAAAGCTATTTCAGAACCTCTGGTAGACAAGCCTTTAATTCTTCCTCTTTGTTGTTTTCTGAACTTTACTCGTGATGGCATTAACATCGTTTCTTACCTCAAAATTATTCTGTTTCAGTTCCTTCTACCGGGGCTATCAAGTCGTCAATCGGTTTCTGGTCCGTAAGGCTTTCAATCCTGTCTCTTTCGACCAGCTTTGCTTCTTTTTCTTTAAGAAACTCTTTATCAGTTTTTCTATAAAATTCTTTTTTAAAGATCCAGGCTTTTACGCCGATCTTTCCTTTTTTGATCATTGCTTCGGAGAAACCGTAATCAATATCAGCCCTGAATGTATGTAACGGTATGCGGCCTTCCCTTATCCATTCAGACCTGGCTATTTCTGCTCCGCCTAGCCTGCCGCCAACCATAATTTTAATTCCCAAGGCTCCGGATGACATTGTTTTCTCAATCGCGCGTTTCATCGCACGCCTATAATTAATGTTTTTTTCCAGCTGTAATGCAACTGCTTCCGACACTAATTGCGCGTCTAAAGCCGGCTCTTTTATTTCCATGACGTTAATAAAAGTCTTTTTGCTAGATATTATTTCTAGATCATGCCTTAAATTTTCAATTTCCTGGCCTTTTCGTCCTATAACTATACCAGGCCTGGCCGTATATATGTTAATTCTCAGGTATTTCCCTACACGTTCGATAACAACTTTCGAAATGCCGGCCATTCTAAGCTTATTTTTTATATACTGCCTGATTTTGTAATCCTCTTCTATCAGCGCCGGCTGTTCACGCAAATTAAACCATTTTGACGTCCAGTCTTCGATATAACCTAATCTGTTTGCTTTTGGTGATACTTTTTGTCCCATTTAAATCCGTCCTTTACATTTTATTAAATTTTTTTGTCTGCGACAATTATT
>JAHIVV010000078.1 GCA_018816525.1 Elusimicrobiota bacterium | reverse complement strand
CTGAATTTCAAGAATTATGAAGA
Organism: Elusimicrobiota bacterium; assembly: GCA_018816525.1. NCBI lineage: Bacteria > Pseudomonadati > Elusimicrobiota > Elusimicrobiota bacterium. The sequence continues at coordinate 6,774 of JAHIVV010000078.1, read as the reverse complement.
ATGCAAAGAAAAAGCTGTTGCTTTGCGGTTAGATTTTCAGGAATTGGTTCTGCAGGAAAAGCTTGCCCAAAAGGATGTTAAAGGAGCCTACAGCGAGTGGCTTCCTTCATTAAGTGCAAATGGTTCCTATGATCTGCAGGGCAACACGTATCCTCCGGGATTGGATACCTGGTCGGCAGCGGTTAGCCTTTCAGTGCCTATTTTTAAAGGTGGAGCGGACTATGCAAAAGTAAAATCAGCCAGAGCCGGCCTTGCAGGCGTCAGGCAGAATATAAAACAGATAAAGCAGAATATTTTTATACAGGTAAAATCGAATTATTATAAAGCCCTGGAGCAAAAACAGAATTTTGACGCTACGGATAAAAAGAGGCAATACCTGGAAATCAACTTTGACGCTATCAACGCAAAATTCAAAGAGGGAATGGCATCATTAACTGATCTCATTGAAGCGCAAACAAAAAAATCCAATGGTGAAATTGAACTTCAGCAGGCTTTATTTGCTTATCATATTGCTTTAAATGATCTGGAATATGCAACAGGAGGAATAAGATGATGAAAATGATTAAAAACAAATACTTTATTATTGGCGCTATCGTAGTATTGCTGTTATTGGTAATTTCTATCTCAATGTGCGGGAAAAAGAATGGAAATGAAACAAAAACCGCAAAAGCGCATAAAGGTTTAATGGTTGTTACTATCACATCTAACGGTACTATCCGTTCAAACAATGAAGCCAACCTCGCTGCCGCAGGTTCAGGAAAAGTTGAGAAAATTTTTGTAGATGAGAATCAGGCGGTTGACAAGGGGCAGGTTCTGCTGGAACTTTCTTCCTATGGTCAAGCTGAAAAAGATTACAAGCGCCTGGCAGCTCTTGGTGAGAAAGGCTACGTGACAAGCCAGCAGGTAGAACTTGCCAAAGAACAGTGGGAAAATACATTTATTAAAGCTCCTTTCTACGGCACCATAGCGAAAAAGTTTGTAGAATCCGGTGAAATGCTGATCAGCGGGACTCCTGCGTTTTTGCTTGCCGATTTAAATGATATGATAGTAGAAACCAATATTGACGAAACAGACATCGGAAATGTTAAAGTAGGGCAAGCCGCCGAAGTTTCGCTTGATGCCTACAAAAATGTTAAATTAACCGGCAGAGTTTTATTTATTTCGCGTTCCAGTCTGGAAGTGAAAGAAAAGGGTATTACTTATCAGGTCAAAGTTAAGTTCTATCCTGTTTCCGGAGTAACCTTGAGGCTGGGCATGACCTGCGATGTAAATGTTAAAGTCGCGGAAAAAAATGATGTGCTTATGATTCCTTATACGGCAATCGGGGAAGAAGAGGGCAGAAACTATGTTTTTACAGTAGAAAAAAATATGCTTAAAAAGAAATTTATTGTTACAGGTTTGGAAAATTATGATAATACAGAAATACTTTCCGGATTGAACGAAAACGAAACTGTGATAGAAAATAATACTTCCAAACTTAAAGACGGACAGAAAGTAAAAATTAAGTGAATTTAGAAAACTTCTCCGTATCTTTTACCAGCCTTAAAGCAAACAAAATGCGGTCACTCCTTACTACCCTGGGCATAATCATAGGGGTAATGTCCATCATTCTTCTGGTTTCCATCGTTGCGGGAACCCAGGACTATATCGAAAATGAAATAAAGGCTTTGGGGACCAACACTTTCATGATTGCCCCCGGAAATAACGAAGAAATGCACGGTCCTCCGGGAACATATGCAATCAATAAACTCAGACTGAACCAGATAGATCTTTTGGAAGCGCGCTCCAGCTATGGCGCAAAAGCCATGCCTGCCTACATGAATATGGGCGTACTGGTCAAATATAAGAATAAAAGTACAAATAGCTCAATATTAGTAGGTACAAATGAACGGTTCCCCGATTTAAGAAACTGGCCCGTAGAAACAGGAAATTTTTTCCGTTCCGATGACGTGAATTCATCGCGAAAAGTTTGTGTTGTCGGCCCGACTATCGTGAATAATTTTTTCCGCGGGGCCAGACCCCTAGGCAAAGAAATTTATGTTTCCGGAAAAAAGTTTACAATAATAGGCGTGTTTGTAAAAAAAGGGAAATCTTTCGGCCGGGACAGCGATGACCTGATAGTAATGCCCATAACAGCCGCGCTCGATATGTCCGGCACTACCGCTATAAACCAGATAATGCTTAAAATCCCGGACCCTAAGAATATGGACAAGGCGGTTGCAGAGACAAAAAGAATACTGCTGAAAGAGATGGACAAGGAAGACTTCAGTATCACAACCCAGGCAGAACTCCTGGGAATGTTCAAGACATTTGCAGATGTTTTAAGCGTAGTAATGGGCTGTGTCGCCGGAATTTCACTTTTTGTCGGCGGAATCGGTATTATGAATATTATGCTTGTAACCGTAAAGGAAAGAACCCGTGAAATCGGGATAAGAAAGGCTGTAGGCGCGTCTTTCGGAGATATTTTGGAACAGTTTATCGTTGAGTCAATTGTTGTTGCGGTAGCCGGCGGGCTGGTGGGCATATTGCTTGCATCCTTGATGATTTTAGCCGTAGGCCCATTTATATCCTTTCCGTTAAAAGTGTCTATACCTTCTGTTATTATCGCTTTTGTGTTTTCCAGTTTAACCGGAATATTTTTTGGCACCTATCCGGCTCTCAAAGCCGCAAAAATTGACCCCATCATTGCTTTGAGGTATGAGTAATGAACCCGTTAGATATTTTAATTTCTGCGTTTGCCAGCATTAAATCAAATAAAATGCGTTCATTTTTAACCATGCTTGGCGTGATTATTGGTGTTATGGCCATAGTATTGCTTGTTTCGGTGATAACAGGAACAAAAGCAAAAGTCGAAAGTGAAATACTATCGTTAGGCGCGAATACTTATTATATATTCCCCGGTAACATGGAAGCGCAAAGCGGGCCTCCGGGAACTTATACCGTAAATAAGCTGAGAGAAAGGCATGTCGCCCTGCTTGAATCCCGTTCCAGCTTTGGTGCTGTGGGAACCGCGGAATATGACATAATGGGCGTGATAGCAAAATATAAGAGGGAAAGCAGGTTTGTGGCGTTTGTAGTAGGTTACAGCGCGAACATGCAGGAAATATATAACTGGCCGGTAGAATACGGCAGTTATTACAGGGAAGACGACGTAAGAACAGCAAAAAAAGTTGCAGTGATCGGCTCAACTGTAGTAAAAAATATATTCAAAGGTTCCAACCCCATAGGCAAACAAATATCTATTAAAGGCGAGAAATTCACAATTATTGGTGTGATGAAGACAAAAGGCATGATGCTCGGCATGGATATTGATGACAGTATCTGCCTTCCCATTACAACGGCGCATAAGCTCGGCGGATCGGATGATGTAATGCAGATTACCATGAAAATAACTGACGCGGCAGATGTCCCCAAGGCTGTGCAGGAAACAAAAAGAATTCTTCTGAAAGAGATGAACAAGGAAGATTTTTCTATAACTACCCAGGGCGATACGCTTGATATGTTCAATAAATTCACAAGCGTATTAAGCCTTGTAACGGGCGCGATTGCCGGAATTTCACTTTTTGTCGGCGGAATCGGTATTATGAATATTATGCTCGTCACAGTCACGGAGAGAACTAAAGAAATCGGAATCAGAAAATCCGTAGGCGCAACATTTTACAGTATCCTGTTGCAGTTTCTTTTGGAATCCACATTCATAGCAGTCAGCGGAGGATTGCTGGGTATTTTGTTTTCAGTCCTGATAATTTTCGCTATAGCTCCGTTTGTTCCCTTTCCTCTTAAAGCCTCAATGGCGTCCATGATAATTGCTTTTGTTTTTTCAAGCGCCATTGGAATATTCTCCGGCACCTATCCTGCAATGAAAGCCGCAAAAACCGACCCGATTTATGCGCTGAGATATGAATAAAAAAAAGCCATATTTTGTTTATATCTTAAGATGCTGCGATAAAACATTTTATACAGGAATAACAACCGGCCTGAAGAGAAGGATTAAGGAACACAATACAGGCAAAGGCGCAAAATATACGGCAATCAGGGCGCCTGTAAAGTGTATTTATTGGGAGACAAGCAAAAACAGGTCCACAGCTACAATACGCGAAAGGGAAATTAAAAGGTATCCGCGGACAAAAAAGTGGAAGTTAGTAAGATCCCGATGGAAAATCAGGAAAAAGAAATTAAAGATTTAAGGTTGTCTGCGGGTCAGAGCCGGTTTTTTCTTTGAATAGTTTCAGAAATCACTTGACAATTAATCCTCTTTTCTGACTAATAATTTCCCTGGACTGTACCCCAAAAACTGGACACTAAATTAGTATAATAGCTGACAAGAGACCTTAAAAAGGAGGCTCTTGTATGGTTAGCTACAGAAAATTCAGCAAAGAACAGAAACGCGAAGTAGTAGAAGACGCATTAAGTGGACAGCTAAGCAAGGCTGCAATATGCCGAAAACACTCAATATCCTACAGCTTGCTGCAACACTGGACTGAAGCCTTTGAACATGGCCGTTTGAACAATGAACCTACCACCGAAGCCGGACTCCAGGAAAAAATAGAGAAACTGGAACGAATGGTAGGCCGGCAAGCGATGGAAATCGAGTTTTTAAAAAAAACGATAGAGTAAAACGGGAACTTGCAAAGAAAAAAGAAAGTTTATCAAAGAGCACCAGCTGTTTGTTGAAACCACGCGACGGGGGTGTGAACTGATGAATATCCCTGCGAGCACGTATTACTATAAAACAAAGAAATCTGCAGAGCAAAATGCTGCTGAATCAAAGCTAAAAGAACGAATAGAAAAGATCGTTGAAGAATTTCCTGGTTACGGAGAAAGGCGCGTAACCAAACAATTGCACCGTGAAGGATACCGGGTGAACCATAAACGTATCGGGCGCCTTATGCATGAAATGGATCTCCAGTGCAAACAACCAAGGGCGTATCGGACAACAACAAATTCAAAACACAATTTCCGGAGATATCCGAACCTGATAAAAGACATAATCCCAATGGCACCGAATCAAATATGGGTTGCAGATATCACGTATATTCACCTTGCCCGGGGATTTGTGTATCTGTCGGCAATTCTTGACTTATTTTCACGTAAAGTGATAGGATATGCCTTGTCACTGTCTTTGGATGCGTCTTTAGCAACAGAAGCGCTTAATATGGCGCTTAGGGAACGAGAACCTTTGCCAGGATGCATTCATCACTCGGACCAAGGTGTTCAGTATGCCTCAGAAGAATACGTGAATATTTTGAAAGATCATAATATCCGTAGCAGTATGTCTGATAGAGGAAACCCGTACCATAATGCAACCGCAGAAAGTTTCTTCAAAACGTTTAAATATGAAGAAGTATATTTGAACGATTATCAGACGATAGATGATGTCATAGAACGAGTCCCGTATTTTCTGGAACAAGTGTATAATGCAAAACGGCTTCATTCTTCGTTAGGTTATGTTCCGCCAAATGAGTTCGAAGCCAGTTTCAATAATTTCAATGCCTTGTCAGCATAATACTAATTCCTGCATGTCTACTTGACTGAACTATATACCATATATGGTAGGATCTAAACAAGGTTTTTACCATGAATAGGATTAACAGCAACACAATTTTTTATTTAATATTTTGTTTGTCATAGCCAGTTACTATTTTTGTCCATATTCTATATTTTCAAGTATCTTCTTATTTCGTCATGCGAGCCGGCAAACACGAAAGATATTGTATCATGTAAAACAGTGAACAATATTCTTATCCGGATATCTGCCCTTGCTTCCCAAAGGTTTTTGCCTATTTTCTTTATACCTAACCCCCTGGTTGGTTGGATTTTTCTCCCGAGGGCGTTTAGTAATTCTTCAATAGTATCTGTGGTTTTCAATTGCTCTTGATAAGTAAGAGAATCAAAGGTTCTAGTAAAAGATTTAAGGTATATTACTTGCATTTAATTCTCTTTTTTAAATATGATACTGCTTCTTCCGAATCAGATATTTTTACATAATCCTTATCTTTTACCTGGGTATGGATTAGTTTTTCAATAGCGGCTAATTCATTTTTTTCCCAAGAGTCATTTTTATCTACTATTTCAACCGGTTTCATCAATAAACCCTCTTTAGTTAATACAAAACTAACCAAATCATGAGCTTTCATGTGCAACTGCTTCAATATTTCTGATGGTATTGTAACCTGATTTCTCGGGCCCAGCGGCCTAATAGTTGTTGTTCTCATAGCGTTTAATCTCCTTTGTATCATCTTTGCTTACTATAAGTATAACTTACTATTGCTATAATGTCAAGGGTTTTTTGGGAAATAAGCTGGATTTGAAATAAGAATAATGCTGTTCATGTACATCGCGATTACAGGGACAAGATGTTCATGCGTGATATCATCGTCATTAAAGAACCGTTTATATATAGCTTTTCCGATTTCATAGCAATGCCCATCGCTTAATATTTTGCCCTTTTTTCTCTGCTTCATCAAAGGCATCTAGGTAATATTCTACAGCTTTATATACAAGATTAAGCCTATTTACCGTATTTTCAGGTGTACCATCTGCGCAATGCCTGGATATTATCTCGTCATTAAATGAGTTCATAATAATGCCGGTGAATTTCATGCAATCCTTTTTCGTAAGAAAGGTTTGTAATCACGTGTGTCCAAATTAGGATTGAAAAAGCCTGAACTATTCCCTATAATGGTGTGATTCAAAACCATACCAAAACCCGATTACCGTCGGGTCTACAAGGAGGTTCAGGCTTATGAATCATCATACATTATTCGGACAATT
>JAHIVV010000077.1 GCA_018816525.1 Elusimicrobiota bacterium | reverse complement strand
GGGTTTCAGCAGAGCAAGTACTTCTTTTGCAAGAGCGCCAGGCGCAGGCGGGATTTCGTTATGATATTTAATACCTAAGCCGCCGCCGATATCTAAATATTCAATGTTTATCCCTGCGTGTTGAAGTTTGATAAAAAGTTCTGCCATTCTTTTCGCCATCAGCCGGAATGTGGAAGTTATTTGCGAGCCTATATGGCAGTGGATTCCTGAAAGTTTAAGATTCCCGTACTTGCCAGCCAGTAAGTATGTTTCAAAAGCTCTTTTATATGAAATGCCGAATTTACTTTCTGATTTGCCAGTAGTAATGTATTTGTGCGTATGCGCATCGACATGCGGGTTAATCCTTATTGCAAGGCGGACTTTTGTTTTTTCCTGCTTAGCGATTTTATTTATTAGTGCTATTTCCTGCACAGATTCAGCATTAAACATAAGGATTTTAGACCTTATGGCATACCTGATTTCTTCCCGGGTTTTCCCTACGCCCGCAAAAACTATTTTTCCGGGTTGGGCGCCCGCTTTCAAAGCAATGTATAATTCGCCTCCGCTGACAACATCAGCCCCGGCGCCTTGCGCAAATATGGTTTTGCATACTGAGAGGTTTGTGTTTGCTTTAACAGCATAGCACAGAGTATGGGAAACCGGACTGAAAGCTTTTTCATAAGCATTCAGATTTTCAATGATTTTATTTTTTGAATAAATATATGTTGGCGTGCCGGTTTTACTGATTATTTTTTCTATCGGCACATTTTCGCAATAAAGTTGCTTGTTTTTATAGAAAAACATTTTAACTCCTTTTTGGTTTTATTGTTTTTTTTCAAGGTAACTTACAAAATAACTGCTATATTCTTTCAGCATTGGAGTATTGGCAAGTTCATCCGATTTTTTTAGTTCTGTATAGGCTGTTTTTGTATCATTTTTTAAAAATGAAAAAAAGCCCGAAAGAAAATATACCATTGCATCATTTGGATATTCGATTTTAAGCTTGGTGATTAAATCCTGGAAAGCTTCATAGTCGCCCTTTTTAAAATAGGCTGCCAAAAGATGAAGCTTTATATCTTCCCTTTCCGGATGCAGGGCACTTTCCTTTAAAAGGAGGTAGATGCTTTCGGTATACTTGGCTTGAACATAGTAAAGCATTGCTAAACGCAGGTTGTCTTCCGGGCTCGGTTCAAGCGAAAGGGCTTGTTTCAGCATAGATGCTGACATTTCCCAGTCGTGCATAATTTCGTAACATTTAGAAAGGTTTCTGTATAGAGCGCTTGTTGATTTTATCAATAGCGCCTGTTTGTAATTTTCAATGGCCTGGGTATTGAGCCCCTGTTCCTGGTAAATTTTGCCAAGCTCAAAATAAGAGTGGAATTTATCGCCTTGCAGGTTTATAACTTTTTTGTATTCGTCAATAGCAAATGAGTTCATAGAAGTTTTTTCGTAAGTAGAGGCTAAACTAAAATGATATTTCCATTCATTCGAGTTAAGCCGGATGCATTCCTGGAAGGCTTCTATAGCGCTGGCATAATCATTCAATGCCCGGTAAGACAATCCTTTTTTTTCAAGCAAGTCCAGTTTTATATCGTTTGGCAAATCGTAATCCTGTAATGACAGGCACTGGTCAACTACCATTTGGTAATTTCCGGAGCTATAGTAAAGATCCGCAGTATCTTTAATTTCCCGTAATCTTTTTTCTGGGAGGGTATTTTGTGCAAAGCCCAACCCGCAGGAAAAAGTGATGAGCGGCAATATTAAAACTGCATGTTTTATTTTTATGGGTGTTCCAATAACCATTTGAAAGTCCTGTCCATCATCATTTGTTTTATTTGTGGAATCGATTTTCTTGTTGCAATAATACCGGCATCAATGCACTCCCTGCCTCGCCAGAGCTCGTAAGTGCTTACACCGCTTACTGAAGGGGTGACTACAATATCAGCCAGTTTGAGCGATTCCTGGGAAAGCATCCCCGCTTGTATGTATATTGACTGGCTCAATATAAGCATCATATTCGTAGTATTGTTTCTTGAGAAATCATCTTTTATATCGACAGCTATTATGATGTCGGCATTAAACATCTTTGCCAGGTCAACAGGGACATTGTCTACCAATCCGCCGTCAACCAGGTAACGGTGCCTGTATTCAACAGGGCTGAAAACTCCTGGAATTGTTGCGCTGGCGCGCGCCGCGCTGGCCACGTCGCCTTCACGGAAAATAATTTTTTCGCCGGTTTTCAAATCTGTCGCCACGCAGGCGAAGGGCGTTGTAAGTTCATAAAACTGCTTATTGCCGATATTTTCGGAAATATATTTTTCCATGTTTTCTGTTGATAATAGTTTTTCAGAAATAATCATCCCTACCAGCGAAGGCGCCGAAAGGTTTGTAAGTTTGTCCCAGCCTATTTCTTCAGACATGGTTTCAATTTTTCCTGGGTCTACGCCGGCGCAATAAAGGGCGCCTACGAGAGCGCCTACGCTTACTCCAACAATTGCATCAACGGGGATTCCTTCTTCTTTCAAAACTTTAAGTACGCCGATATGCGCCATTCCTCTGGCTCCGCCTCCGCCTAACACCAATACAACCTTCGGGCGCTTTGGCGGGGCCAAAGTAACAACTTCGCGCCAGAAATATTGCGTAAGAAAGCTATCGGGGTTAACCCGGTCAAAAACCGGGCCGTCCTGTTGAGGGAAGGCTGCCGTAATGGAACTCAACAAAAAAAAGATAACGGATAAAGCAGATATTTTATTCTTTTGCAAGGGTCTTGCCTATTGCATGTTCTACGGTAACGCGGCTTATCAGGTGTTCTTTAGTTGCTTCAATATAACTTAGTTTATATTTCACGTAGGAATTGTATACAGCAACCATTGTCGGTGAATTGCCAATAATCCCCGCGGGTAAAAGCTGCTCGGAATTATTCAGTTGATTTTTTCTTTCAGACATTTCATTCATCCAGAAATTATAGTCCATGTAAGATTTTCTTACTTCAAATTGTATTGAATCTTCCATGTCTTTACGTTTTAGTTTGTTCTGGTCCTTCTGCAGGTTTTTTTGCCTGGTTCTGTAAATTGAAGCAAACCCGTCGTAAATAGGCAAACTCAGGTTAACTGTGGCATTCCACGCTTTTTTATCAAAATTGAAAGTTTCACCGGGAAATTCGTAGTGCGCGCCCAGCGAAACCGTGGGAGACCTGGCTGCCATTGAGAGTTTTACTGAAAGAGCGTCCATCTCTTCCTGAACCTGAACCTGTTTTGGTTCAGGCCTGTATTGGAAAGCCCAGGCCAGCAGTTTATTCAGGTCATAAATTTCCATTATGGGTTCAAAGGTTTCGTTTATTTCAAAACTTGTATTTAGTTCAAGCCCAATCGTCTGTAAAAATTCCAGTTTTTGTTTTTCGTATTCATTTTTAAGCAGAGTGTATTCATTTTTAAGCCCTTGCAGGCCGTCCTGAACTTGTAATTTTTCCACGGAAGTCCACGAAGACGGGGCCGGAACGCTCTCCATCTTTTGTTCTATGGACGATATAACCGTTTTATAGGTTTCTAGTTTTTTTTCAGTGGCTAAAAGCGAGTAAAACTCTTTTTTTACTTCAAAAGTAATATCGTTTTGTACTACTTTTTTTTGACTGTCTGCGCGTTCCAGATTTGATTGAGCCAGTTTAGAGTTCGATTTATATACTCCTCCGGAATAAACATGCTGCCAGAGAGATAACCTGGTCAGGCAATAATCCCCCGGGGTTGTCCTGGGAATAAGCAGTGAACCGAAAGTGGGCGGCAGCATCATCCAGTGGTCCGTGTCTACCCTTGAATAATTGAACGTCATGTCAATTTTAGGGTAATTAAAGGATTCCGCTTCATTGATACGCTCGACCGCTATTTTTATTTCTTTGTCGGCAAGCAAGGCTTCTTTTCTATTGTTAAGGGCTAACGAAATACTCAGGCTGATACTAAGGACTCTTTCGGGAACCGCAGTATTTGATTCCTGGCATGCAGCTCCCATAGGGATCAAGAAAGTTGCCAGAATTGTCGAGGCCAAAACGATTATTCTTTTCATATTATAGGATCTTAATAAGTTCCGTGATCTGTTTACGGACCGATTTGATTGAGCTGCCGCCTTCCGAAATTTTTAAATTAACTACATTGTCGGCAGATAAAACTTTTTTAACATCGTTGTCAAAAAGGCTTGAAAACTTTTTCAAGCCTGCCACTTCCATGTTTTCAAGCGGGGTTTCATTATCCCGGCAGTAATTTACAATGTTTTTGACGACGCTGTGCGCTTCTTTGAAGGGCATTCCTTTTTTTACAAGGTAATTTGCCAGTTCTGTGGCTATCATAAAACCTATTTTCATTTCTGTGTTTGAAATTTTACGTACTTTCATGGAAACAACCATGCCGGCCATAACTTCAAGCGACGCTGACAAGGTGTCAATCGCATCAAAAAGCGGCGGCTTGTCTTCCTGCAAATCGCGGTTGTAAGTGAGCGGCAAGCCTTTCATCAATGTTAGCAGTGCAATAAGTGATCCGTAGACCCTGCCGGTTTTCCCGCGCACCAGTTCAGCGAAATCCGGATTTTTTTTCTGGGGCATAATTGAAGACCCTGACAGATACTCGTCATCAATCTCGATAAAGTTGAAACTGGGGTTTATCCAGATAATTATTTCTTCCGCCAGCCGCGATAGGTGCATCATGGTAATGCTTGCGGCAGACAAAAATTCTATAATGAAATCCCGGTCGCTCACTGAGTCCATGGAATTTTGGCTTACCTTTGAAAAACCGAGCAGTTTTGCGGTAAATTGCCGGTCAATGGGGAAAGATGTCCCCGCTAAAGCAGCGCTGCCAAGCGGCAGAACGTCTGCGCGTTTATAACAATCCTGCAAACGCTCCTTGTCCCGTTGAAGCATCCAGGCATAAGATAAAATGTAGTGGGAAAAAAGCACGGGTTCCGCCGGCTGCAGATGTGTATAGCCGGGAATCAGTTTGCCTTCATTTAGTTTTGCCTGTTCAATAATATTTTCCTGGAAATCAGAAATAAGTTTTTTCAGGAGCATTATCCGGTCCTTCAGATAAAGCCGCAGGTCAAGCGCAATCTGGTCGTTGCGGCTGCGGGCGGTTCTTAACCGCCCGGTAGTTTTTTCGCCGATAAGTTCAATAAGTTTTTTCTCTATTGCGTAATGAATGTCTTCCTGAGGCGGCAGGTTTTTGCCGTTTTCCAGGTATTTTTGTATTTTTTGCAGGCCCTTAACTATTTTCCCGGCATCAGCAGCTGAAACAATTTTACATTTTGCAAGCATTTTTACATGAGCAATAGAGCCGGTAATATCGTATATTGCCAGCCGTTCGTCAAAAGAAAAGGATGCTAAAAAGTTTTTCAGAATCATTTTTTCCTCAGTATAGAATTGACTTCTACGGGCAGGCCGAAGAGTTTAATAAAACCTTCCGCATGGCGCTGATCGTATATGTCCTCTTTTTCGAATGTGGCCAATTTTTCCCAGTAAAGCGAGCTGGCAGCTTTGCGGCCTTCTACGTTAATGTTGCCTTTGAAAAGCTTGAGTTTTATCGAGCCTGTAACATATTTTTGAGTTTCGTTGATAAAGCCGTCAAGGGCTTCCCGCAAAGGGCTGTACCACAAACCGTTGTAAATTAATTCCGCGTATTTCGGTTCAATTACTTCCTTGTAATGAAAGGTTTCCCGTTCAATAGTAAGGTATTCCAATTCCCTGTGGGCGAAAATCAACAATGTGCCGCCAGGAGTTTCATAAACCCCGCGGGATTTCATCCCAACCAGCCGGTTTTCAACAAGGTCAGTGCGGCCTATGCAATGTTCTCCGCCGATTTTGTTTAAAGCAGCTATCAGGGCTACCGGTTCATAAGTTTTACCGTTGATTTTTTTAGGCACGCCTTTTTCAAAACAAATTTCAACAAAGCCGGGTTTATCCGGTGTTTTAGAAATTTGTTTTGTCAGTTGGAAAATATCTTCCGGCGGAGGATTGTTCGGGTCCTCCAGGATTCCGCCTTCGTAACTGATATGCCACAGATTTGCATCGGAAGAATAGGGTTTCTTTTTTGTAACCGTTATCGGTATTTTATGTTTTTGCGCGTATTCAATTTCATCTGTGCGCGATTTTAATGTCCATTCGCGCCAGGGTGCGATAATTTTGATTCCGGGAGCAAAAGCCCGGAAAGTAATCTCAAACCGCACCTGGTCGTTGCCTTTACCGGTAGCGCCGTGGCTTACGGCCCAGGCATTTTCTTTTTTTGCAATCTCGATTATTTTTTTTGCAATAATCGGCCGGGCCAGGGAGGTTCCCAGCAAATATTTGTGTTCATAAATAGCGTTTGCTTTAACAGCCGGGTAAATAATATCAGTGACGAACTCTTTTTTTGCGTCGATAACATAAGCTTTCAATGCGCCGGTGTTTAGGGCGCGTTTTTTAATTGCCGGCAGGTCTTCATTCTGCCCTACATCGATTATGGCTGCGATGATATCCGCATTATAGGTATCTTTAAGCCATTTTATCATTACAGAAGTGTCCAAACCGCCTGAATAAGCTAAAACGATCTTGTTTTTCATTTTATTACCTTATTAACACCCAATGTTAGCCGCTTAGAAGGCTATTGGGTGCATTCCTCTCAATTATTATATTGGGTGCATTCCTCTCAATTATTACAATTAAGAATTATACAAAAACGGTTGACTTTTGTAAACCCTTTTCGTAGAATAAAGGCATGGATATCATTTTATTAGTAAAAGCGGTGGTTTTAGGAATCGTTGAAGGCCTTACGGAATTTTTACCCATTTCTTCTACCGGGCACCTGATTCTTGCCGGGGAAGCGCTCCATTTTTCCGGTGAAACAGCAAAACTTTTTGAAGTATTTATCCAACTAGGGGCAATTCTTGCCGTTCTTTGGATTTATAGGGCAAAGTGCCTATCTCTCGTAGTACGGTTTCCTAAAGATAAGCAGGCGCAGCGTTTTGGGGTAAGTCTTTTAATTGCATTTTTGCCTGCAGCAATTGTAGGTTTGGTAGTACATAAAGCTATAAAACAATATTTATTCGGGCCGGTGACAGTTGCTATTGCGCTTATTGTTGGAGGACTTGTTATCCTGTTTATTGAAAGGCAGAAACATTCAAATAAAGTTGAACAGATGGAAGATATTACCTTTAAGATAGCATTGGCGGTAGGTTTGGCGCAGGTTTTGGCATTATTTCCGGGTGTTTCGCGCTCTGGCGCAACTATTATGGGCGGATTGCTGGCGGGAATGTCCCGAAAAGCTTCGACGGAATTTTCTTTTTTCCTTGCAATTCCTACGATGCTTGCGGCAACTCTTTTTGACCTGGCAAAGAGTTATTCCTTGTTATCTTTTTCGGATTTTCAGATGCTTGCAATAGGTTTTGTTTTTGCTTTTTTATCGGCTCTGTGGGTAATAACATGGCTCATCAAATTCGTCTCCACACACGACTTCAAACCCTTCGCTTATTACCGCATCGTTTTTGGCGGGATCCTTCTGTGCTATTACTTGTTTAAGTTTTAACTACTATCTTATTATTGCCAATTTGCCCTCATTGGATTTCATTAAAGTGTCATCTGGGTTAGTTATATAAAAAATATATATTCCTGAAGCTAAATTGTCTCCATCTTTGTTTTTCGTATTCCATAAATATCTCCCGTCTCCATCAGTTTCTTCAAATTCAGATACTAATTCACCTAAAATGTTATAAATCTTAAATTTGGCTCTTATTGTTAATTTGCTAAAGACAATGCCAGTCCCATCTGCGGGATTTGAGAAAGTTGTATCTTTGCTTGTTCCCTTTGCAATATAGGGGTTAGGATACACAGAAATATTTTCAAGGTTTTTTTCAGAAAAAATCGCATTGAAAATCCTGTAAACACTAAAATGATTTACTGTTACAGTAATCGTTTTATTTGTTTTATCAACTGATTGTGTATTGGTGACTAGTTCCCATATGCTATTAACTTCGTTTAGCTGATAAATTCGTAAATCTTTTTCTTTGTCAGAATTTACAGTACAATTTTTGTATGATAAAAAAATAGTTACCGGCGAAGATAATAATGCATCAGAATTAAACTCCATTACTGTATTTTTGAGATTTTCAACAGAATCCGTAATAATTTTTTTATCTAATTTCGCGTTATTGTTGGCATTATTGATTATGTTTAATTTAGTTATGGCGGGACTTGCAATGTTGACCAATTGCCCAATATTGGTATTTTGTGGGATTTCTACTTTAAGCCAGTCCTCTGGAATTCTCCGAGCGTAAGCTCGTGGGATATTTACTTTTCTGATTTTCATAGTAAATTTTTTGTTGTAAGGATTAAAAACCTGTAGGAATTACAAATATAGTAATTTTATTATTTGTGTTTGCCGAAAAGTTGTTCGTGTGATTTTATTCTTCCGGATTTGTAATTTTCTCTTGCATCTTTTATACTTATTAGGTTAACCAACTGTCAATAAGGAAGTGTGTTTAGACAGCTTTGGGAATGATATTTTGACACTTCGGCCAAGAGAGTTGGCGATTTTTAGAAGAGTTCCCAGCGTTAAATTATTTCCATCAGCGGTTTCAATTTGAGAGATAAACTGCTGGCTTACATGCAATCTTTTAGCAAGCTCAGATTGGTTCAAATTTTTATTTTGCCTGATTTCAGCTATTTTTTGGGCCAATGATACTTTAGCGCATTCCAACTCATAATGTTTCCTGAATTCTTTGTTTTTTAGTTTTTCTTTTAAGTGAGAATCAATCTTTTCAATTTTACATTTTGTCATAATAGCCACCTCACAATTCTATTTGCTCAATATTTTTATGCTCTTCTACCATTTGCTTTCTCTTTATGCACAGGCTTAGGTCTTCCTGCGGTATCTTGTCTGTTTTCTTTTTAATTGCATGCATTAATACGGCATTATCTTTCAGAAAAAAGAAATAAAATATTCTGTTGCTTTTAGGCCTTAGCTCATAGATGCCGTTTCCTAAATAACCTGTAATTGGCCTATGTAGATTATGCCCCTGATTGCGCAATTCTGCGATATAAGCAAATATTTTTGCTTGTTCTTTTAAAGGCAACTTATCAATAAATTCTTTTACGGGATTATTGCCTCTGTCATCTTTGTAATAATAGATTGCTTTCAGCATATTGTCTACTATTATTATACAAGGTATACCTTGTATTGTCAAGGGGCTTTTTTAATTAAAATATTTTCTGGGTGGGGGTGGATTTGGAGAGTTTGTTGAACTGCTCCTCAGTTATTAGTTTACCGTACAAAATATCCGAATCCGGCTGGGTACCGGCTGTTTTAGCTATTCGAGTTGGGATTGCCCTAGCCTGCATAAAATTATATAATATGAAATAATTGTTCGGGTCCTGAAGTGTCCTGTAAGCTGGTAATCGGGACCCCTGCCCGGGAGGTATTAAAATGGCTACGGATTTTAGTTTTGATATTGTTTCAAATGTGGATTTACAGGGAGTGGATGATTCAGTCAATATTGCAATGCGCGAAATTCCAGTCAGGTTTGATTTAAAAGGTACTAATTCCAGTATTGCTTTTAACCGCACGGAAAAAACAGTAACCTTATACTCCGGTTCAGATTTTCATCTTAAAATAATTAAACAAATTTTATGGGCCAAATTGGCGAAAAGAAACGTGGATCCCAGGTCCCTGGCGCCAAAACCGATTGAAACCAATGTTAGCGGCGAGGCAAAAGAAGTAAACAATCTTGTTTGCGGGATAGAAAAAGAGCTGGCAAAAACCATAGTAAAAGATATTAAAAACCTTAACCTAAAAGTTCAATGCGCCATTCAGGATGAACAGATAAGGGTTTCCGGCAGAATAAAGGATGACCTTCAGGGAGTCATAGCCTTTATCCGTTCAAAAAAATACTCCGTACCGCTCCAGGCAGTAAACCTCAAGTAAAAAAAATTGAAAAATATTGAATTGAATCCGCAGTTTAAAAAAGCGCTGGATTTGATGGAAAATACCGGCAAAAATTTGTTTGTTACAGGCAAAGCCGGTACAGGCAAATCTACGTTATTACAGTATTTCCGGTTAAATACCCAAAAAAAAGTAGTAGTACTTGCCCCAACCGGTGTTGCAGCCCTGAACGTGAACGGGGAAACAATACATTCCTTCTTTGGATTTAAACCCGGGATTACCATAAAAAAAGTCGACAAACTGAAGAGAAAAAACAGCGGGATTTATCAGGAAATTGATGCTATTATTATTGATGAAATTTCCATGGTAAGAGCGGATTTACTGGATTGTGTGAACCTTTTTTTGCGCTTAAAAGGCAGGGATAGCAGCCGGGCTTTCGGCGGTGTGCAGATGATTTTTATCGGGGACCTTTACCAGTTGCCGCCGGTAGTTAAGGATGAAGAAAAAGAAATGATGAGAATGCATTACGAGAGCCCCTATTTTTTTGATGCAAAAGTTTTCGAGTACTTTTCAATGGAATTTATTGAACTTGGAAAAATATACCGCCAGGAAGATGAAAATTTCATAAGCCTGCTTAACTCCATCAGGAACAATTCTATTTCATATAAACAAATCGCTACGCTTAATGAACGCCTGGGTTTTGAATTTACGAAAGAGCTGGAAAAAGGCTTTGCAGTTCACCTTACTACAACCAATAAAATGGCTCTGGAAATAAATAATGAGCGTTTAAACGAATTGGGGGCTGAAGTAGCAACTTACCAGGCGCAAGTTAGCGGGGATTTTAATGACAAATCTTACCCAACCGACTATGAATTGAAAGTAGGAAGGGGAGCGCAGATTATGATGCTGAATAATGATTCTTCAGGCAGATGGGTAAACGGTTCCGTTGGTAAGATTGTAGATATTAGGCCAAGTAATGACGGAATGGATGTTATTTTAGTAGAATTAGCTAACGGCCGCACAGAAGAAGTGTTACCGCATGTCTGGGAAGTGCTCCATTATAAACTCAATGAAAATACGCATACCATTGATACAGAAACTGCCGGTACTTTTACTCAGCACCCTATGAAACTTGCCTGGGCTATTACTATTCATAAAAGCCAGGGCAAAACATTTGATAGGGTCATAATAGACATCGGAACCGGCACGTTTGCCCATGGGCAGATGTATGTTGCGTTAAGCAGGTGTGTTTCTTTGGAAGGGGTTTCGCTTAAAAAACCCATAAAGAAGTCGCATATTTTGATGGATTGGAAGATAAGGGAATTTATGGAAAGGAATTCACCCCAAAACTAAAATGGAAGCAGTTTTGGGGTTTCGTCCAACTCAAAAAAAACCACCATGAAATACTCACGGTGGTTTTTATTTTTTGCAAGTTGCTAACAGATTTTGGCGTTTTCCGCCAGGTCCTCTACCAAAATACTTGAATTCGAGGGGGTAACTGATTAACTTCTATGCTCCACATATCATATCTTTGATACGTTTTGTGCTTTGGCACCCTTCGCGTCGTTGAGAACTTCGAACTCAACATTATCACCTTCATTCAGGCTCTTATAACCGTCGCCCGAAATGGATGAAAAGTGTACGAATACATCCGCACCTTCTTCCGGTGTGATGAAGCCGTAACCTTTGCTGGAGTTAAACCATTTAACTTTACCTTTCATTAGAAAATTCACCTACTTTTGTGAAGTTAAGATTTTTGAATTGTTTACAAGGTTTTTTGATTTTTACAAGAAGTGATACTGATTTCTTTTGTGGAAGGCAGCTCAACTAATTTTGTAAATGTGAAAAAATTTGTAACTTCAAACTTCACTACGCAGTTATTATAGCATACAACATTTTATTTGTCAATAGGTCAAAAAAAATAGGTGTTTGACAGTACTGAAATATTTTGGTAAGATTGGGAACATTATTAGAAACATTAAAGGATTATTAAATAAAAATTTATGGAAAATCTACCGATAATTGTTGTTAATTTGTTTATTCCAATCTCCGCAGGGTTGATTTTTTTTGCGCTGGCAAGATACGTGCGTTACATCGCGCCCATCAGGCATTTCTCGGCCGGAAAAGCGACCTATGACCAGGCCTATTACGGGTTTATCGCTTTTGGTTTATATTTAGCTACCAGACCCCTGCAAATCCTTGTTGGCCCCCATCCTTTTCCTTTAATAGTAAACAACATCCGTGAGTTTTTTATGATAGGTGTTTTTGGGCCGTCGGTTTTTCTGTCTATTTACGGCCTGGCTTACGGCGGTGAAAATATTAAAAAGAGCATGGTATGGACTGTATATAGCACCTGTATTATTTTTGCAATAATATTTGGACTGGTAAATATACGCGCCATCGGAGGAAGCGAACCTATTTTTTATATAGGTAGTTACGCGGCTTATGACGGCCTCTGGTTTAAAGATATGACACAGCAAAGATCTTTACTGATGACAATATTGTTTATATGCAGATTAGTCAGTCCGGTTATAATATTGGCGGCAGGCGCTACAATTGCTCTGCACAGAGCTGCTGCTTATCCGGAAGATAGAAAAAAATTATACAGCAATATGCCCAAGAAACTTGTTTTATCAGCCATAGGTACTTATTGTTTCAGTTTTTCCATGCTTTCCGTGGGCGCTGTCTGGATTTTAGGCGGCATACCAAACCAATGGTGGGGCTACTATATAGGCGCTTTTTTAGCGGGTTTTTTTGAAGCCTGGAGCATTTCGCTACCTATAAGGAAGGAACAAGACTTATAAGTTAACAATTTGAAACTAAACCCCTTTCCTTTAATTTTAATTTCATTATTAGTAATACTTCCTCAGTTCACCTCAACGTCAGAAGCGTTTCAAAGAGAAAAATTTTATTCCCGGCGAACCAAAAAAAATATCGATGTTGTAAAAGGCGAAGTTATAGTAAAATATAAATCGTCTGCGGGTAAAACACTAAAAGCAAATCATGCCAGGCGGATCAACGCTGTCAACAAGGGCGGAGCGGAGCATTTGGGTGTTGATGTAATGGAATTGCCTGAAAATATGTCTGTTGAATCCGCTGTTGAATACTATAAAAGCCTGCCCGAAGTTGAGTATGCAGAACCAAATTATGCCAGGCATGCATTTATAACTCCTGATGATACGCTTTATAATTCTTATCAATGGGGTGTCCAGAGGGTAGATTGTCCTTCTGCCTGGGACATGATAAAAGCATCCCCGAGCGTTATAGTAGCTGTTGTTGATACCGGCGTTGATTATACGCATTCGGATCTTGCAGGAAATGTTGATTGGGCAAATGGGTATAATTTTGTTTCAACTTTTACCGCCAATGACCATAATCCGATGGACGATAACGGCCATGGAACGCATGTTGCAGGCATAATTTCAGCAATGACCAATAACAATAAAGGTATAGCAGGTGTCAGTTGGGGGGCAAGGATTTTACCGGTGAAGGTTCTTGATGCAACCGGATCAGGTTCAACAGTATCCATTTCGAGCGGCATCTCTTATGCTGTAAGCAAAGGCGCAAAAATAATAAGTTTGAGTCTTGGCGGCCCTGATTTATCAGAATTGGAAAAAGATGAGATTGAAGCTGCATATAAAAGAGGCTGCATTATTATTGCTGCTTCAGGGAATGAAGCCGGTGATAGCGATACAACGGATGATTATGTCATGTATCCGGCGGCCATGACTCATGTTATCGCAGTAGGAGCTGCAGGCAAAGATAATAAAAGAGCGCCTTTTTCCAATTATGGCCCTGAACTTGATTTAGTAGCTCCAGGAGTTGAGATATGGAGTACAGTTCCAACTCAACTGCCAACCCTTCCTGATGGAACTGACAATACTGAAGGTATTTTTCACCCCTCTGGTTATGCCTGGTCATACGGAACATCTATGGCGACTCCTTTTGTTTCCGGTGTAGTTGCGCTTATCCTGGCAAAGGATCCGGCATTAACTTTTGATGATGTGTATGAAAAACTTACCAGTTCAGCAACAGACATTCTTCCTTCCGGAAAAGACAACGAAACCGGATACGGTTTACTTAACGCTTCGGGAGCAGTAGGCTATAAAGTGCCAGCAGTCCAGCCGACTATAACAGCTATAAGCACTCCGAATCCTTTTAACCCGTCGCAAGGACAGAGAGCGGAGGTATATCTTTCAAAGAGCCTCAAAGGCTCGAGTATTAAAATTACAATTTATAATATTGCAGGCGAGAAAATCAGGACTAAAACAGAAAACATAGCTAGCCATGCTGAGTGGGATGGCAGGAATGATGACGGTGATATTGTTGCAAACGGGATATATTTATATGTTATTGAGACAGATCTAGGAAAAACAAAAGGAAAGATCACTCTGATAAAATGAGAAAGAATATTCTTTTACTGATTCTTTTTTTAGGAACCGGTAATTTCCTTGTCTTTGCCCAAGGGCAGACACCCGGTACGACAGCGCTGCCGTTTTTAAAAATAGGTTTTAGCGCCAGGCCGCAGGCGCTTGGCGGCAACTTCGTTGCCTTGTCGGACGATGTTTCAGCTTTTGAATATAATCCCGCGGGTTTAGCCAACCTGAAAGGTTCCCAGTATAATTTTACTCATATGGCGTTATTTGACAATGATGTAACTGCTGATGTTTTTATGTCAGGTGTGGGTTTTGGCAATAACGCAATAGGATTCAGCGCTAAAGTCCTTAAAGTAAAAGATTATACAACGGCAAAAACAGACGTGGCCGGGGTTGAAACGATTGTTCAAACTACGGGATTAGAATTGAGTGACAGTAATTTTTCTTTTTTGTATGCCCGGAATTTTCCGGTTAGTGAATACAATTCAAGCGAAATAAAATTTGGTTTTACAGCAAACTCAATAATAGAAAAGCTTGATACCGGTCAAGTAAGCGCTCTATCAGCTGATTTAGGATTGCTGTATTTATCAAGGTCCACCGGCAACAGGTGGGGCGTTTCTGTTGCCAATGTTGGTTCTGTTTCCGGGTCCCAGGTTTTGCCTATGACTTTGAGAATTGGCACGGGATTTACTTCAAAGGAGTTTAATACCAGCATAGATGCTGTTCAGGCAATTGATTCTAAGGTAAAATTTGGCATTGGGTTGGAAATACCTCTGCAGAAAGTATTTATATTAAGGTTCGGTGGTTCTTACCAGCAGAGTTTGGATTTTTCTGCTGGTTTTGGGTTTGATTTTAAGTATGTAAAAATTGATTATGCTTATACGCCTCATGCAGATTTAGGTACATCTACCAGGATTTCACTTCTTATTGATTTTACCCCAAAACCAGAACATTTCTACTTTGGTAAACAATAGACATTTCTACACACATTTCTACGTTGGCTTGACTAGGGTTGTTTAATTTTATACAATCCAAATCTACATAAGTAAATCATTAATAAGGATAAATACCCCATACCGCTTCCAAGCGCGGGACATGAGGTACTGGTAATGAAAAGTGTCCATTTTCGATTCGCCTGCCCTAGAAAAACTGATGGTGATCCCACGTAATGCAAAGGAATTATTAAAAAAGCCTGAAAAACAAATTACTGTAAATATCGGCGTATGGCTTGATAGCAAGACCCTGGTTGTCTGCGAAGCTTACATAGTTTACCACAATATGGTCAGGGGTGCTGCAAAAGGCGGTATTAGAATTGCCGCTAATGTTACCATGGAAGAAACCACCGACCTGGCGGAAAGAATGACCCTGAAAACCGCTCTTACAGGTATTCCTTTCGGCGGCGGCAAGTCAGGCATCCGCATGGAAAATAAAAATCTTTCGCCTTATGATAAAAAAGAAATTATAAAAGAGTATGTCCACCTGATACGCAATGACCTCATGTCCGGTGTTTATATTCCTGCTCCGGATATGGGCACAGGCCCAAGGGAAATGGCCATAATTTACGGAGAGCTTCACATACCGGAATGTGTCACGGGCAAACCCGTTGGAATCGGCGGCCTGCCGGGAAGAAAGGAAGCAACCGGCTATGGTGTTGCCATGTCCGCTATCCATGCTTACAGCAAATATTTCAAAAAAGATATGAAAGGCGTAAAAGTTGCTGTTCAGGGCTATGGGAATGTGGGAAGCTGGGTGGCCTATTTTCTTCATGACAGAGGGGCAAAAGTAGTAGCCATTTCGGATGTAACGGGCGGCATATATAACAAGGAAGGGATTGATATTACGAGGTTGAGTGAGTACGTTAAAGAAAAAAACCAGGTCACTGGGTTTCCCGGTTCGGATGAAATATCAAATGAAGAGCTACTTGCGCTTGACGATATAGAAATATTGATTCCGGCCGCAGTTGAAAATGTGATAAATGATAAAACAGCGCCGAAGATAAAAGCAAAAATTATAGTTGAAGGCGCAAACGGCCCCACTACGGCCGAAGGCGATAAAATAATTGACCAGAAAGGGATAATTCTTGTGCCGGATATTTTAGCGAATTCCGGCGGTGTTATAGGTTCATATATTGAATGGAGAAGTTCAAAATCCGGAAGCATTACGCCGGTTGTGGAAGTTTATAAAATAATCAGTGACCTTATCATACAGTCTTTTGAAAGAGTGAGTGATTTGGCTTCTAAAGAAAAGATGACCAACCGAAACGCTTCTCTTGTGTTAGCAACCCAGGAAGTTATAAGTGCTATGCAGGAAAGAGGATGGATTTGAGTGGCTCCGAGGGATAAAAGTAAAATAAATTAAATTTAATGTGAAGGAGAATTACTATGGCTAAGAAAGGCAAGTATGTTTATTTCTTTGGCGCCGGCAAAGCCGACGGCAACGAAAAGATGAAAGATTTATTAGGCGGTAAGGGTGCAAATCTTGCGGAGATGGTAAATATAAAAATCCCGGTTCCGGCAGGATTCACAATTACAACGGAAGTATGTACTCATTATTATAAAAATGGGAAGAAGTACCCAAAAGAGCTTGCCGGGCAGTTAAAAACAGCCCTCGCAAGAATTGAACAGATAATGGGCAGCAAATTCGGCGACCCCGTAAACCCTCTGCTTGTTTCAGTGCGTTCAGGCGCGCGTAAATCCATGCCGGGTATGATGGAAACCGTATTGAATGTCGGGTTGAATAATATAACCCGCGAAGGGCTTATAAAGAAAACCAATAATCCCCGTTTCGTCTATGACGCCCAGAGAAGGTTGATCCAGATGTATTCCGATGTAGTTATGGAAAAAGCGGCAGGTATTGAACCGGCAGAAGGCAAAGGCATCCGCCAGCAGCTGGAACACGCGCTTCAGGCAATGAAGGATAAATACGGCGCAAAACAGGATACTGATTTAACCGCAGATAACTTGAAGGAATTAATTGAAATATATAAAGCAAAAGTAAAAGAAGTTTTAGGCAAACCGTTTCCGGAAGACCCGATGGAACAGCTTTGGGGCGGAGTAGGCGCGGTATTTTCAAGCTGGCAGGGCAAAAGAGCAATTTCCTACAGAAGAATTGAAAACATTCCGGATGAATGGGGAACAGCTGTAAATGTACAGGCGATGGTATTTGGTAATATGGGCAATTCATCTGCAACAGGAGTTGCTTTTACAAGGAATCCTGCCACCGGCGAAAAAGTATTTTTCGGCGAGTGGTTAGTTAACGCGCAGGGGGAAGATGTTGTTGCCGGTATCCGTACTCCGAACCCGATTAATGAATCAGGGAAATCGGAACACAGCGAGCACCTGGAATCGCTTGAAAAAGCCATGCCAAAGATTTATGGCGAGCTTGATACGATACAGAAAAAACTTGAAAAACATTACCGCGATATGCAGGATATAGAGTTTACAATCCAGGAAGGCCTCCTTTGGATGTTGCAGTGCCGCATAGGAAAAAGAAACGGCCCGTCAGCAGTCCGCATGGCTAATGATATGGTAAAAGAAAAACTCATAAAGAAGGAAGAAGCGGTTATGAGAGTTACCGCTTCGCAGATGGACGAGCTTCTTCATCCGATTATTGACCCGAAGGCGGAAAAAACAGCTGCAGTTATCGGAAAAGGTTTGCCGGCAGGCCCCGGCGGAGCCGCAGGCATGGCGGTTTTTTCAGCCAATGACGCGGTAGCATGGGCGAAGCAGGGAAAGAAAGTAATTCTTGTCAGGGAAGAGACTAATCCGGAAGATGTCGAAGGGATGAGAGTAGCGGAAGCTATTCTTACTGCCCGCGGCGGCATGACTAGCCATGCCGCTCTTGTGGCCCGGGGCTGGGGAAAATGCTGTATAGTCGGAGCAGGCGGCATTTCTGTTGATTATCATAGCAGGACATTCAAAACAAAAGACGGCGCTACAATAAAGGAAGGCGACTGGATTACGCTTAACGGTTCAAGAGGTTATGTATATTTGGGCCAGCTTCCAATGGTAAAAGCGACGGAAGATAACCCTGAATTTGTCGTTTTTATGAAAATGTGCGACAGTCTCCGCAGGCTTAAAATAAGAACCAATGCAGATACGCCGGAAGATGCGGCAAAAGCCAGGTCTTTCGGAGCGGAAGGCATAGGCCTTTTCAGAATCGAGCATATGTTCTACGGTAAAGGCGCGGAACAGCCGCTGTTTATATTAAGAAAAATGATTGTTTCCAAAAATGAAGCGGAAAGGCGCGCAGCGCTTGAAGAACTTTTTCCGTATATGAAAGCAGATATAAAAGGAACGCTTGAAGCGATGGACGGTTTACCGGTTACAATCAGGACCATAGATCCGCCGCTTCATGAGTTCGTTCCAAACAACCGTGAAGAAAGAGAAAAACTTGCCCAAAGTTTGGGCATAAATATGGAAGAGTTTTCCAAACGCGCAGACGGCCTCCACGAAAATAACCCGATGATGGGACATAGAGGCGTACGCCTTGGTATCACTTATCCAGAAGTAACGGAAACCCAGGTAAGGGCGATTCTTGAAGCAGCGGCTGAATTGATTAAAGCCGGGAAGAAAGCTTTCCCGGAAATAATGATTCCGGTTGTCTGTACTGTAGAAGAATTTGCAAACCAGAAAGTGCTTGTTGAAAAAGTATATAAAGAAGTTATTCAGAAATATGGAATGAAAAAACTTCCATACATGGTAGGAACCATGATTGAAATTCCAAGAGCCGCGATGACAGCAGACAAAATCGCGCAGACTGCGGAATTTTTCTCATTCGGAACCAATGATTTAACCCAGATGAGCTTTGGTTTCTCAAGAGACGACATAGGTTCATTCCTGCCGGATTATCTTGACAAGAAAATTTTAAAAGCAGACCCGTTCCAGACCATCGATATCGAAGGAGTCGGGGAACTTATACAGATGGGCATCACCCGGGGCAGAAAAGCCAGGAAAGACCTTAAGGTCGGTATCTGCGGTGAACATGGCGGAGAAGCGGCATCAGTAAAATTCTGCCATAAAGTCGGTATGAACTATGTTTCCTGCTCGCCTTACCGAGTGCCTATCGCAAGATTAGCAGCTGCCCAGGCAGTAGTGGAAGAGAAGAAATAGCAGATAATCAGATTATTGGATAATTGGATAAATAGAAAAGAGCCTCTATATAAAGGGGCTCTTTTTTTATATTGGTTTTGGGGTGTTTATTTTATATAATAATCTCATGTTAAAAAAACATATTTGCCTGACAATCGTAACGTTGATGCTCTTGTGTAATTTTCAGGTTTGGGCAGCAAAAAGAAATAAAACCGTTATTGTTCCAAAGAAAGAAATTATTCATCAGCGAAAGCTGGTTGTTGGCAGTAATGTCGGAAATTTGGCGCCCGATTTCTCATTGAAGGATATTGACGGTAAGCAGGTGTCCCTGAAGAAGTTAAAAGGAAAGGTCGTATATATAATATTTTGGTCCTATATATGTATATCATGCAGGGCAGAGCTTCCTGCAGCTCAAAAACAGCTTCATAAAGTTTATCCTAAAGATGTAGTTGTGCTGGCTTTCAGCCCCAGGGATACACCGAAAGTATTGAATAAATTCCGTAAGGCTCATGGGATTACCTTTAGCATGTTTACAAACTCATATAATATTTTTGAAAAGTATGGGGCAAAAGTTTCGCCCTATGCGGTTATTGTAGACAAATCGGGAGTTATCCGTTTCAGTAAAAGCACTGCGCTGAACAAAAAGACCATAAAGTATATAGAAAAGCTTATAAAACAGAAAGTAAAATGAGATATAACTATAAAAAAATATTTCTTACAGCGCTTTTATTATTGTCCTCCTTTGTAATGATGTATTACGGCATTAAAACTTATCAGATTGAAGAAACCCAAATAAACGGCAGTACCCTTTGTCTGGAATGCATAGGAATAGGCGTTGGTAATTCCTACGGAAATTTAGAGTAATTATGAACAGCGATCCAAATACAATCCCCAGTCAGCCCCAGCAAGACCGCCGAAAGAGATCCCGTATAGGCGATGTTTTTGTACTCGATAAAATTGTTTCAAAAGAGCGCATGCGGGAAGTATTGCAGGAACAACGCAACACCAAAAAAAAACTCGGCAAAATCCTTCTTGAAAAAGGTTATGTAACAAAAGAAGAACTGAAAGATGTAGTAGCAAAGCAAAACCTGGCAAACGGCTACTGGCAAAAGATTGTCCAAACACTTTCCTTTATTTTCACAAACAGTTACGTGAAAACAGTGACTGAAAAATCAATTTATGTCGGTCAGGGTAAAGGTTTTTGCCTGCCTTTCCTGCATTGTTATGCCTGCCCCGCAAGCGTTGCTTCATGCCCGATAGGAAATTTACAGCATTTCTCTGCGATAAGGTCAATTCCCTATTATACTTTAGGGTTTATAGGTTTGGTAGGTATGACCACGGGCCGTTTAGCTTGCGGGTGGCTTTGCCCGTTCGGTTTCCTGCAGGACCTGATGTTTAAAATAAAAAGCAAAAAAATTAGGATACCGACATTTTATAAATATTTCAAATATTTTTTCCTGGTTGCTTTTGTATTTGTTTTGCCCTACATCACAGGCATAAAATGGTTTTCACAGATATGTCCCAACGGAGGATTGATAGCGGGAATTCCGTGGGTATTATGGAATCCTATCAGCCCGGTGACTGGCGATCCCACAATACCGGCGGGGTCGGTTAACCTTTTTTTCTGGTTAAAGATGGCCATTTTATTGTTTTTTCTTGTCATGTTTGTTATGTCCAAGCGCCCTTTTTGCCGCATCATGTGCCCCATGGGTGCTATGCTGTCTTTGTTTAACCGGGTTAGTTTAATGAATATGGAAGTATCTCAAACAACCTGTGGAACCTGCAATTTATGCCGGGAAGTCTGCCCTGTGGATATTAAAATTTACGATGACCCTAAATCAATGGAATGCATCAGATGTTTGCACTGCACCGCCTGCCCTTCGGTAAAATTCAAACTCACAAGCTTCAAAACCCCTTCTCTTACTCCAGAAACAAAAACAGTATCCTCTCAGCAATAATTTTTCACCTTTCGGTTATCTCCGGGAACTAATTAGTAATAAATGCGTCTATATGTGTAGCAGGCGGGATATAAATTTTGGAGCTCTTGACTTGCCATACAAATGTATGTATAATAATATGGAGAAAATGGCATGGATGTAAAAGTGGGTAGTTTTATTTGGGATGTAGAAAAAGAAATACAGAATGAACATAAGCATAAAATCGATTTTCATACTGCATTTCATGCATTTAAGGACCCGGAGAGGAAAATTTATATTGATTCAAAACATAGCAAACAGGAAGAAAGACTCTTTTGCATAGGCAAAGTGGATAATAGAGTTTTAACAGTAAGATTTACATATAGGGAAGGAAAGATTAGAATATTCAGAGCAGGATATTGGAGAAAGGGGGAACAATACTATGAAAAGAATGATTGATGAAAATAAACCTATCGGTAAAATGACAAGAATCAAAGATTTTTTGCCTGCCCCGGAAGAATTAGCCATTCCTGAAAGAAACGTGAAAGTTACAATTTCCCTAAGTGAGGAAAGTATAGATTTTTTCAAACGGATAGCAAAACAACACCACACAAAATATCAAAAGATGATTCGTAATCTTTTGGATAAGTATGCTTTACAACATTCACATTGATTTTAAATCAGGTTGTAGCGTTTGAGGGCGGAATCGAGAATCTGGCAGAGAAGCTGTTCGTAAGTTATTCCCATCGCTTTCGCCACCAGCGGGAAAACATCAATCTTTCCTATGTTGGGAAGCGGGTTACATTCCAAGAAATACGGTTCGTCGGTATAATCAACTCTGATATCTATCCTGCTTAAATCCGTGCAGCCAAGCACCTTATAAGAATCCAGAACCAGGGCGTTTATTTTTTCTTCCAATTCTTTGTCTATTTCAGCGGGGCAAAGATATTTAATATCCGTAGAATCAACCCTTGCTTGCGTGTAAAAATCTTCACCCAGGTCAGTTTTTCCCGAAATTGCAGTTTGAACGATAGGTAAAACTTTACCGGGGTTATTTCCAATAATCGGAACTGTAAATTCGTACCCTACGATAAATTCTTCTATTAACGCAGGCTGCTTATAATTGGTAAGAAGCCACTCAATGCGTTTTTTTAGTTTTGTAAAGTTGGTACAAAAAGATTCTTTTGAAATTCCTTTGCTGGTTCCTTCTATGGAAGGTTTAACTATCAACGGAAACCTGAGCTTGAACTTTTTTGGCGAGAGTTCATCGGTTGAGTTTACACAGATAAAATTCGGTGTTTTTAAATTATGATAATGTAATATTTTTTTTGCCAGGGTTTTATCAAGCGTAAGAGCCATAGTAGCTGCATCACTGCCCGAATAAGGTATGTCGTAAAGCTCAAAAATTGCAGGCGCCTGCGATTCGCGGTTCCTTCCTTTCACTCCTTCGCAAATATTGAAAACAAGGTCCCATTTTTCGCCTTTGTGCAGGTTTTCTACTAATTTTTTTGTATTTCCTATGCGGATAATGTTGTGACCGCTTGTTTTTAATGCGGATGTTATTTCCTGGATGGTTTCTTCGGAATCAAATTCAGCATATTTGTCAGGAGGGTCGTCGGATTCTAATTTATAATCATTTTTAGCGTCATAAGTAAATCCGATTTTCAATGCCATGATGATAATTCTACATTATTTAAGCGTTGTTTGTCAACTTGAATAAATTTCAGTTATATTATATAATACCAAAATATTTATATACGACATTTTTAATGCAGAGACTGATCAGCAAAGAGAGTTTTGCTTCGGTTGTTTTATCTGCGGAAAGGAACTTAAATTTGACAGGAATAAATTGAATGTTAACGGCGGTGCAATTGCCCTGGGGCACCCGATCGGTGCATCGGGCGCCAGGATACGGCCAAGGGTTTATGTATCGGCGGCGGGCTGGGTATTTCGGTTTTAGTCGAATCAATATAACCAAAAAATGGGCGCGTGGCGGAACTGGCAGACGCGTACGGCTTAGGACCGTATGGGGAAACTTGTGGAGGTTCAACTCCTCTCGCGCCCAGTTTTTCTAAAAAAACACTAAAAAAAGGACGGATTTTGTGGAAAATCTTAAAACGACAGTAAAAGACTTAAGCGCAGTGAAAATTCAGATTGATTTTGAGATACCAAAGGAAAAAATCATTTCTGAAACGGAGTTGGCTTTTCAAAATATCCAAAAGGTAGCAAAAGTTGACGGATTCCGGCAGGGCAAAGCCCCCATGACGATGGTAAAACAAAAATTCGAAGCCGCCGCAAAGGAAAGAATCGCAGAAAACATTATCAGAGATACTTTGTATCCCGCCCTTAAAGAAAAAAACATTAACCCGGCCACCAATCCGGTTATAGAAAAAATAGATTTCAATTTTGAAAAACCGATGACTTACAGCGTGACCGTAGAAAAGCACCCGGAAGTTACAGCCAGGAATTATAAAGGCCTAAAGTTTAAAAAAGAAACTAAAAAAGTAACCGAAAACGATATAAATAAAAGCCTGGAAGAACTGCAGAAATATAATACCAGGCTGGTTGAAAATACCTCGGGTATCACAAAAAAAGACAGCTGCGTAATGGTTGATTATACCGTCTGGATGGAATCTGCTGAGCTTAAAGAAATGAAAGCTGAAAACCAGATGATTGATCTAACCCACAAGAATCTTTTGCCGGGCCTCGCAGAGGGTTTAACAAATTCCAAGACTGATGATTACCGCGAGATAACGACAATATTGCCTGAGAATTTTGCTAAAAAAGAACTTGCAAACAAAGAAGTTGTGTTTAAAGTTACAGTAAAAGGCATCAAAGATAAACAACTGCCTGAATTAACCGATGATTTTGCAAAAGAGTTCGGAAATACCAGCCTGGCGGAATTGAAAACCAAAATCAAAGACGAACTTGAAAAAGAAGTAAAAAAGCTTGCCGAAGAAAAACTTGAAGAAGAGATTGTAAAAAGCCTCATAGAATCCAATCCCATGGAAATTCCGGAATCAGTAATGCATGAGCATGCGCATTACCTGGGGGATGTTGCTACCCAAAAGCTTAAATACCAGGGTTTTACGCCTGACCTTATTGAAAAGCAGAAAGAAAGTATTCACCAGAAAACTCATGAGGAAGCCCAGCGCCAGATTAAGCTGATGTATATTCTGGGCTCAATCGCGAAGCAGGAAAAAATTGAGGTGAAGGATGAAGATTTAAAGCTAAAAAAGGATGAGCTTGTTAAATCGAATCCCGGCAAGGAAAGCCAGCTTGAGAAGTATTTCACCGATGAACGCGAAAAGTTGATTTCACAGATAAAAACTGATAAGATATTCAAGTTTATTATAGAGAATTCGAAGATAAAAGAAGTCGCGGTAGACAAGTAAATACGGAGGTCATGGTTATGCCCAGTATCGTTCCAACGATTATAGAAAGATGGACCCAGGGCGGAGCTGTCGGTTATGATATTTTTTCCCGGTTGTTGAAGGAAAGAATAATTTTTGTCGGAGGTTACGGCGGCCAGGTTACTACTGATTCCGCAGATTTGATTATAGCCCAGCTGCTTTATCTGGATGCTGAAGACCCGGAAAAAGATATTTCTCTCTACATCAATTCACCCGGAGGCATGGTTACTGCCGGGCTGGCTGTATACGATACGATGCAGTACATAAAAGCGAACATAACTACGGTTTGCGTGGGCATGGCGATGAGTTTTGGAGCCCTGCTTCTTGCAGCCGGCGCCAAGGGTAAAAGATTTGCGCTTCCTCATGCGAGGATCATGGTCCACCAGCCGTTAATTTATGGCGGCGGGCTTTCAGGCTCGGCAACAGACATTGATATTGAAAACAAAGAACTGACTCATACCAAAGCGAGATTAATTGAAATTCTTGCCAAACATACAGGCCAAACGATTGAAAAAGTCAGGCAGGATACCGAGCGCAATTTTTACATGTCGCCTGAAGAAGCAAAAGCTTACGGGATCATCGACGAAATATTGTCGTTCAGGAAAAAAATATAAGTATGGATAATTTAAAAGAAGGCTCCGGGCTTTATAAATGCATTTTTTGCGGAAGAGGCAAACCCGAGCAGGTGCGCCTTATCGGGACTAACGGCATTTATATTTGCGAGGGCTGTATAGACAGTTCCCACAATATGCTCAGCGATATGGGCAGGGAAACCCGTAACCGCAAAGTCAAACAGCTGCCCAAACCAAAAGAAATTAAACAGACGCTTGATGAATACGTTATCGGCCAGGAAAAAGCAAAGAAGACTTTGGCTGTTGCTGTTTATAACCACTACAAAAGAATTTTTTCCTACGATAAAATGTCCGATGTTGAACTTCAAAAATCGAATATACTTCTTGTAGGCCCCACTGGCACGGGTAAGACGCTCCTGGCTGAAACTCTGGCGAGACTGCTTCACGTTCCCTTTGCCATTGCAGATGCCACAGCGCTTACCGAGGCAGGCTACGTTGGCGAAGATGTCGAAAATATTCTCCTTCGCTTGCTGCAGAATGCCGAGTTTGACGTAAAAAAAGCTGAACGCGGAATTATCTACATTGACGAGATTGACAAAATCTCCCGTAAGAGTGATTCTCCCTCGATTACCCGTGATGTATCGGGTGAAGGAGTACAGCAGGCATTATTGAAAATCATTGAGGGCACAATCGCAAACGTCCCGCCCCAGGGAGGAAGGAAGCATCCCCAGCAGGAATTTATCAAGATGAACACCACTGATATATTGTTTATCTGCGGGGGCACTTTCGACGGGATCGAAAAAGTTATCGGAACGCGGATGAATCAGTACACGGTAGGGTTTGGTTCTGAAATAAGTTCGAAAAAAGACAAGAAACCTTATGAATACCTGCCTTATATACAGCCGGATGATTTAATTAAATTCGGCCTTATTCCGGAATTTGTCGGGAGAATACCCGTTGTAGCAACCATGCACGGTTTATCAAAACCGGACCTGGTCAATGTGCTTACAAAACCCAAAAATTCGACAATAAAACAATTTAAGAAAATTTTTTCCATGGAAAACGTAGAACTCGCTTTTACTGATGAAGCGCTGGAAAATATTGCCGCCCTTACAATTAAAAGAGGCAGCGGCGCCAGGGGCCTGCGGGCCATAATTGAGGAATTGATGCTTGACATAATGTATGAATTGCCTGACCAGAAAAACCTTGAAAAATGCGTGATAGACGAAAAAGTCGTGAAGAAAGTTTACCCGCCCATACTAATCTATAAAAATCAGCCGGCTAAATAAAGCGGAGAAAAAATCGCATGAACGCAGAAAAGAACGAAAAAATAGAAAAGAAGCTAGTGATACCCGCAAAACTGCCGTTGCTCCCCGTACGGGATGTTGTAGTATTTCCTTACATGGTAGTTCCGTTAGCTGTAGGCAGGGATAAATCCATAAAAGCGCTTGAAGTAGCCATGGCTACTGACAGGCTCGTTTTTGTTGCGGCGCAAAAAAAAGCAAATACCGAAGACCCGCAGGTTGAAGACCTTTTTAAAGTCGGAGTTATCTGCGAAGTTTTACAGATGCTTAAGATGGCCGACGGCACGCTGAAAATTCTTGTAGAAGGCGTAAAAAGAGGCACCATCACTGATTCCAGCTATATTTCTGAACGGGGATACCTGGAAGTGTCATTTGATATTATAAATGAAGAAGAAGAGGGAGCCCCGGAAATAGAAGCGCTTAAAAGGGAAGCCCTCGAATTGTTCGACCAGTATGTTAAATTAAACCGCAGGCTGGTTGTTGATATTTCAAATGCGGTCCGCAGTATTGAAGACCCGTCAAAACTCTGCGATACGATTACCTCTCACCTGATGATAAAAATCGGCGAGCGCCAGAGCATACTTG
The DNA here is from genome assembly GCA_018816525.1 of Elusimicrobiota bacterium. Classification (NCBI taxonomy): domain Bacteria; kingdom Pseudomonadati; phylum Elusimicrobiota; species Elusimicrobiota bacterium. Next base: position 15,807 of record JAHIVV010000077.1, on the reverse strand, counting down.
AAACGATTTCCCTGAAAAAACGCTTGGAAATGCTTATAGAAATTTTAAACAGGGAAATTGAAATCCTTAATATCGAACGCAGAATACAGACCCGGGTAAAAAACCAGATAGAAAAAACACAGAAAGAATATTACCTTACGGAACAGATGAAAGCCATCCAGAAGGAATTGCGCCAGAAGGATGATTTTTCCAAAGAAGTTGACGAAGTCAGGCAAAAAATAAAACAGGCGAAAATGCCACCGGAGGCGCTGGAGGAAGCTGAAAAAGAACTTTCGCGCCTTGAAAAAATGATGCCTTTCTCGCCGGAAGCCACAGTAATCAGGACCTATCTTGACTGGCTGATTGAACTTCCGTGGGCCGTAGGAACTCCCGATAATTACGATTTGAAAAGAGCAAAAAAAATACTTGATGAAGACCATTACGGTCTGGATAAAATAAAAGACAGGGTAGTAGAATACCTGGCGGTTTTGAAACAGGTTCAGAAAATTAAAGGGCCGATCCTTTGCTTTGTGGGCCCGCCCGGAGTCGGAAAAACCTCGATAGCCAAATCCGTAGCCCGCGCGCTTGGCAGAAATTTTATAAGGGTTTCTCTCGGAGGCGTGCGCGATGAAGCTGAAATCAGGGGGCACAGAAGGACCTATATAGGTTCGCTGCCCGGCAGGATTATCCAGTCCATCAGAAAAGCTAAATCAAAAAATCCGGTATTCCTGCTTGACGAAATAGATAAAATGGGGACAGACTGGCGAGGAGACCCTTCGTCCGCTTTGCTTGAAGTCCTGGACCCGGAACAAAACACAAATTTTGTCGACCACTATCTGGACGTAGGTTTTGATTTGTCTTCGGTAATGTTCATTACAACCGCAAATACTCTTTATTCGATACCGCCCACGCTTGTAGACCGGCTGGAAGTATTAAGGTTCTCAGGCTACACAACGGATGAAAAATTGAAAATAGCGGAACAGTACCTCCTGCCAAAACAGATAAAAGAACACGGGCTTGCAGACAAGCAAATTAATATATCTTTGGACGCGGTGAAGGAAGCCATACAAAACTATACCCGGGAAGCGGGTGTAAGAAACCTGGATCGCGAGATAGCAAATCTTTGCCGTAAAGTTTCAAAAGAGATACAGTGGGACAATAAAAAAGAAACGGTTTGCGTAACTAAAGATAATGTAGGCAAATATCTTGGAGTTGCCGGATTTATACGCGAAAAAATTTCTCCCAATGACGTAGGAGTTGCAACCGGCCTTGCCTGGACGGAACAGGGCGGTGAAACCCTTACCATAGAAGTAGCCATGCTTAAAGGAAAAGGCAAATATACTTTGACCGGAAAACTTGGCGAGGTTATGCAGGAAAGCGCCCAGGCCGCATTGACTTACGTGCGTTCAATTTCAAAAAAATACAAAGTAAAAGATGATTTCTTTAAAGACAAGGATTTTCACATACACGTGCCCGAAGGCGCTATCCCAAAAGACGGCCCTTCCGCCGGTATTACCATAGCGACGGCTTTAGCAAGCGTGATGATCAATAAACCTGTAAAAAAAGACCTGGCGATGACGGGTGAAATAACGCTGCGCGGAAGAGTGCTTCCCATCGGCGGGCTGAAAGAGAAAATGATTGCCGCCTTCAGGGAAAATATCAAAATTATCATTATTCCCGAAGGAAATAAAAAAGACCTGGCGGATATTCCTGAAAAAATCCAGAAAGAACTTAAAATCATACCCGTAAAACACATGGGTGAAGTCCTTAAAGCCGCTTTTCAAAAATAAACCTTCCAGGTGTACAAGAGATTTCCATGAAACTTTTTGTGTAATTGCGCCATAATCTTGAGCCCCCTTAGCCCAACAAGGTCTTTTAGCTCCAGATTATAGGAATTAACGGTATTTAATGTTGCTCGCTAAAGGCAAAAAAAAGGGGTGTCCGCTTTTAATTCTTAATTAACACTGTTAGCTATCACATGTCCTATCGCAGATCCTTGACAAATATAAAGCAATTGTATAAAATCATTACATAATTGTAATCATTACAATATTGAGGGAAAATAAAAACATGGAAAAAGTTAAAAAACTATTAGAATCAAAAGGTATCAGGCCGACGTACCAGCGTTTAAAAATCCTTAAGTATCTTGAAGATAACAAGGAACACCCTACTGTAGATATAATCTATGAAGTAATGAAAAAAGATATTCCTACTATATCAAAAACAACAGTTTACAATACCCTGAATTCTTTAATTGAAAATGGCGTGGCACTTCCTATTATTATTACCGGCAAAGAAACACGGTTTGATTCAAATGTCATGTCGCACCATCATTTTTATTGCGAAAAATGCGGCAAGATACTTGATTTGAAGGTTGAGTGCGAACATTTTAAAAAAGGGAACATCCAAGGGCATAAAATCAAAGAACTGCATGGTTACTATAAAGGTATTTGCAAAAATTGCTTATGACGAAGGTAAAAGATGGAGCTAAAAGCACTATATAAAATTTCTTACGGTATATATATTGTCAGCTCAAAAAAAGGCGATAAATTCAATGGCCAAATAGCTAACACTGTTTTCCAGGTGACTGCTGAACCCCCGACTATTGCAATCAGTGTAAATAAACAAAACCTTACCTGGGAGTATATAAAGGAAAGCAAGGTTTTTACGGTTTCAGTTCTTTCAAAGGATGCGCCTATGCCTTTTATTGGCACATTCGGGTTTAAATCAGGCCGCACAATAGATAAATTCAAAGATGTAAAATATAAATCAGGGCTGAATGGCGCCCCAATAGTTCTTGATTTTGCAATTGGTTGTTTTGAAGCAGAAGTTATTAATAGTCTTGATGTTGGTACGCATACAATTTTTGTTGGTAAGATTATCGGCGCTGAAATACTTAGTGAAAATGAACCGATGACGTATACTATTTATCGTGATGTTAAAGGCGGCAAGTCACCAAAAACTGCGCCGACTTACATAACGCCAGCTAATATAAAGGAAGCTGATAAAAAGGAACAAGGGGGAAAGGCGATGGCAAAATATAAATGTACCATTTGCGGTTATATCTATGACCCGGACAAGGGTGATCCTGATTCCGGAGTGAATCCCGGAACTGCATTCGAGCAGATCCCTGATACGTGGGTTTGCCCGGTTTGCGGAGTAAAGAAAGACCAATTTGAAAAGATCTGAAAGGGGAGAAGCTATGAAAGCGAAGGTGGAAGCGGCGTTAGCGAAAGTAAGGCCGGCATTACAAATGGACGGCGGGAATGTTGAGCTGGTAGATGTAAGCAAGGATGGTGTTGTAAAAGTTAAATTAACAGGCGCGTGCGGGCATTGTCCGATGAGTCAGATGACCTTAAAGATGGGGATAGAACAGGTATTAAAGGAAGAAGTGCCTGAAGTAAAAGAAGTAGTGGCAATATAAAAAAAGGAGACAAAACTATGGGATGCGATTGCGGTTGCGGAAAAGAATGTACGCCGGAGAAAAAGAAAGTTTATAAATGCGAATGTTGCGGCAAAACGTCAGAAACACCGAAAGATTGCTGCAAAAAACCGATGAAGGAAGTAAAATAAAAGGAGGTCGCTTCATTGCCGATTTTTTCACCAGGACCCAAATAGAAGAGATGTTGATTTGGATCAAATTGAAACAAAATATAGAAATATCTGCGACAACAATAAATATCAATTTAGTGTTTTCGCAGTAAAAGAAATGGATGAAATGCAACTATGAAAGAAATCTATCTGGATAATCATTCAAACACAAGAATTGACGAGCGAGTGCTGAACGAGATGCTTCCGTACCTGAAGGAAAACTATGGCAATGCGCAGAGCATGCATTCTATAGGCGCAAAATCAAAAGACGCGCTTGATTTAGCTCGCAAACAGATTGCGGATTTAATCGGTTCAAAAGAAAATGAAATATATTTTGTTTCCTGCGCTTCGGAAGCAAATAACATGGCTATAAAAGGGACGGCAGAAGCCTATAAACAAAAAGGCCCTAAGGGGCACATAATTGTTTCCGGCATAGAACATTTTTCCGTGCTTTATTCCGCCAAAAGGCTTGAACAGGCAGGATTCACGGTAACTTATCTTCCTGTAGACAAATATGGTTTAATTTCGCCTGAAGACGTAAAAAATGCCATCAAAGCGGATACCATTCTTGTTTCAATCCAGCATGCGAACCCAGAAATCGGAACTGTGCAGGATATTGAAGCAATTTCAAAAATAATCCATGAAAAAGAAATAATCTTTCATGTTGACGCTGTTTGTACGGTTGGAACGGTTCCTGTTGATGTGAATAAACTGGGCGTTGATTTGCTGACCTTGTCAGGAACGCAATTTTACGGCCCGAAAGGCGCCGCGGCGCTTTATATGAAAAAAGGAACAAGAGTGATACCTCAAATTGACGGCGGCATACAGGAAAACGGCCGGCGCGCCGGCACTGAAAATATTCCCGCGATAGCGGGTTTGGGTAAAGCGGCTGAAATTGCTAAAAAAGAAATGGCGCAAAATTTTGATAAACTTATTTCTTTGCGCGATAAATTGATTTCACAGCTGCCAAAGCATATAGAATATTCCTATCTTAATGGACATCCGGTAAAACGACTGCCGAATAATGTAAATTTTTCCATAGAATTTATTGAAGGCGAAGGAATGTTACTGTTCCTGGATCAAAAGGGAATTTATGTGACCAGCGGGTCTGCATGCACTTCCAAAGCCCTAAAGATGTCGCATGTACTGGCTGCAACTAAAATGGATACAGCTGTTGCGCAAGGTTCCGTTTTGATGACTTTGTCAAAATACACAACAGAAGATGATATTGATTTTATACTAAAAGAATTTCCGCCGATAGTAAAGAGGCTGCGTGATATGTCGCCCCTTTATGCGTATTTCCAAAAAACTGGAAAACGGCAGGAGGCGGGCCCCGGTACGGATTATGAACACGAACATGAGGAGGTTTAGATGGCTTTCTACTCTGAAAAGGTAATGGACCATTTTCAAAACCCAAGGAATGTAGGCGAAATTCCCAACGCTGACGGCAAAGGCGAAATAGGAAACCCGGTTTGCGGGGACATGATGACGTTCTATATTAAAGTAAAGGATAACCGGCTTGAAGACGTAAAATTTAAAACGTTCGGCTGCGGAGCGGCAATAGCGGTATCGTCAATGGTTTCTGAGATGGCGAAAGGTAAAACACTTGATGAAGCCATGCAAATAACAAATGCCTCGGTTGCGCAGGAACTTGGCGGGCTTCCTCCAAATAAAATGCATTGTTCAAATCTTGGCGCCGACGCTCTTCACAAAGCGATAGAAGATTACAAAAAGAAATTGGTGAAATAACTATGGAAAAGAAAGAAAAATGCAAATGCCCGTTTTGCGAAAATGAGCTTGAAATGAGCTGTTATGAACCGGTTTTCTGCGAACCGTGCCGGAAAAAGATTAATATCTGCAAAAAGTGCGGAAAGACATATAATGCAGAGCTGAATGTATGCCCAGAGTGTAAAGAAAAGCGATGCCAGGCAAAACTAAAATTATCTAAAACAAAAGATAACAAGTGGGAAGCAAAACAATAAAGGGATTATATGGAAATAAGTGTTTTAGTCGGCGGTAAAGCTGGCGAAGGCATAGACCAGTCAAGCCTGGTTATTGCAAAACTTATTAATCAGCTTGGGTATCAAATCTATGTTTACCGTGATTATCCTTCCCTGATAAGGGGAGGGCATACTTTTTCTATTATCAGGGGCGCCCAGAGAAAAATCAGCGCGCATTATGACCATGTAGATTATATTCTTGCTTTCAATCAGGATTGTATTGACCTGCATAAGGATAGGATTAAAAAGGATACATGCGTTATCTATGATTCAGATATTATAAAGCCTGAGATTTTTCCTCCGGGTTTAAAAACAGCCGGCATACCTCTTGCTAAAATAGTTAAAGAAGAAAATGCCATAGCGATAATGAAAAACTCCTGCATTTTGGGAAGTTTTTGCAAAGTTGCTGGTATAAAATGGGAAATTCTGGAACAGGTTTTTAAAAACAATATTCACAAAGAACTTGAGCAGAATCTTAAAATTGCCAGGCGCGGATATGATGAGGCAAAAGAGGCAGACAACAAAATATCCCGGGCTTCCGAAAAAGCTCCTATGCCTGTTGTAACGGGCAATGATGCAATCTCTCTCGGGCTTGTAAGCGCGGGCCTCGAAGCATTTCTGGCTTACCCAATGACACCAACGTCAGGAGTACTTCATTTTTTGGCTCAGCAGGCGGAAGAATTTTCCCTCAAAGTCGTGCATCCTGAAAGTGAAATTGCCGTGATGCTTATGGCAACAGGTTTTGCGTATGCAGGAAAAAGGGCCGCTGTGGCGACGTCCGGCGGCGGGTTCTGCCTTATGACAGAAGGGTTGAGCTTTGCAGCGATGGCGGAATTGCCGGTTGTGATAGTTCTTGGCCAGAGGCCGGGGCCCAGCACTGGTTTGCCTACATATTCCTGCCAGACTGAATTGCATTTTGCGCTAAATGCCGGACAGGGCGAATTTTCCCGGTTTATTGTTGCGCCGGGGGACGCAGATGAAGCATATTTTTGGTCCGCTTTTGCGCTCGACGCTGCGTGGAAATACCAAATACCGTCATTTGTGCTTACAGATAAAACCTTGAGTGAAGGAAATTTCAATCTGAATACAGATTCGAAATGTTTTATTTCAAAACCCGATTTGGCGCCTTTGTTGTGGGATAGAAAAAACCCGCAAGCATATAAAAGGTATCAGGTTACCGAAACTGGTATCTCTCCGCTCGCTTTTGTCCCTGAAAAGGACGTTGTTATAAAAGTTAATAGTTACGAGCATGATGAAGCAGGAATTACCACAGAAGAACCCGAAATAACGAAAATGATGCAGGATAAACGCCTGCTTAAGGAAAAATATTTATCGCAGGAACTTGAAAAAATTGAAACAGTAAAGATTTATGGCAACAAGGATTCTAAAACCGCCCTGGTTTGTTGGGGATCTAATAAAGGCGTTTGTATCGAACTGGCTGAAAAACTTGGGTTGAAAGTAATCCAGCCGGTAGTTCTTTCGCCGTTTCCAGAAAATAAATTCAGGGAGGCTTTGAAAGGAATAGAAAAAACGATTTATATAGAAAATAATTCAACCGGTCAGCTTGAACGCCTGGTAAGAACTTACGGTTTTAAAGCCGATAAAATGATTTTAAGATATGACGGCAGGCCGTTTTCACTGGAAGGCTTGGAAGCAGAACTAAAAAAAGTGATTTGATTTGGTGAATATATGACAGAACTGAATACGAGCGCGAAAAATACATGGTGCCCGGGGTGCGGGAATTTTGCAATTTTGGGTTCGATAAAAGCTGTTATAAACGCTTTAATTGAAGAAGGCACTCCAAAAGAGAAAATAGTTATAGTTTCCGGTATCGGCTGCCACGCAAAAATAGTTGATTACCTGAATATAAATAGTTTTTATTCATTACATGGAAGAGTGGTCCCCGTTGCAACAGCTATAAAACTTGCTAACCCAGATCTGAAAGTAATAGGTTTTGCCGGCGACGGAGATTGCTACGGCGAAGGTTTGGAACATCTGTTATTTGGAGCAAAAAGAAATGTTGATATCACCATGATTGTGCACAACAACCGGGTCTACGGCCTTACAACCGGCCAATATACCCCAACTTCACCTCTGGGCTACAAAGGCCGCTCAACACCCGGAGGTTCAAAAGAACTTCCTATAAATCCGTTAGAAATTGCTCTTGCGAGCGGTGCAACATATGTTGCCAGGGGTTTTTCCAATAACATGGAACTCATGAAAAAATTATTTAAGGAAGCAATTTTGCATAAAGGATTTTCTCTTGTGGATGTGCTCCAGGTCTGTGTGACATTTTTCAATATGTACGATTACTACAATAAAAAAGCTTATGAACTGGTTGATCATAACACCGGCAGGTTTGACGATGCTATGAAAAAATTAAGAGAATGGGATTATAATATGAATGTTCCTATTGCTCTGGGAGCATTTTACAAAAAGGAAGACACTACTTTTGACGAAAATTTCCATCAAGGAAAAATTGACGGAAATATTCGGTCAGCAAAAATGCAGGAACTGTTAAAAAAGTATGTTTAAAAAACCGGAGGATAAAAGCATGAAAAGGAGAATGTTTTTAGCAGCAGTTATTGTTTTGGGTATAAGTTTTGCAGGTATAGCTCAGACCTCCCCTGAGGATAAAGCAATTGATTTTTCGCTCAAGAGCATTAAGGGTGAGCAGGTAAGCCTGAAGAGCTTCAGGAATAAAAAGACAGTAATGATTGTTTTTTGGGCCAGCTGGTGCGGCTACTGTATTGAGGAAATTCCGGAACTAAAAAAATTGTACGATGCTGTTGATAAAAATAAATTTGAGATTCTGGCTGTAAATGTTCAGGAAAAACAGCAAGATGTCTCTGCTTATGCAAAAAAGAGAGGAATTAAATATAAAATTTTGCTCGATACCGATGGAACAGTCTCTGCCGCTTATAAAGTTACAGGTATCCCTGCAAATATTATAGTAGATAAAAACGGTAACATCATTTATAATGAGCATCAAGTGCCGCATGATTCAATTCAATATGTTAAGAAGTTAATCGGGCAGAAAACTAAGGGGTCAAAATGACAGCGGTAAAAATTGCAGATGGTTTATTTTGGGTCGGAGCCATTGACTGGAACTTAAGGGCTTTCCACGGGCATACTTACAACACCCAGAGAGGTTCAACCTATAATGCATATTTAATCGTAGACCCTGAAGGAAAAGTTGCGTTGGTTGATACGGTCCTTGAGCCGTTTGCCAATGAAATGATTGAAAATATCAAAGAGATAATCCCGCCGGAGAAAATAGACTACATAATTGCCAATCATGTGGAAAGAGATCATTCAGGGGCATTACCTGCAATACATAAACTCTGCCCAAAAGCGCTGGTTTTAGGCACGGAAAAATGCAAAGAAGGATTGTATAAGAATTATTACGGCGATTGGGAATTTAGAATAGTAAAAAGCGGGGATAAGCTTAAATTGGGTAAAAAAACCTTAACATTTATTGAAGCTCCCATGATTCACTGGCCGGACAGCATGTTCACATACATGATTGAAGACGAGATTTTACTGCCGAACGACGCTTTTGGCCAGCATTATGCCACTTCAGAAAGGTTTGACGATGAAGTGGATAATAGTTTTCTTATGGACGAGGCGGCAAAATATTATGCAAATATAATCTGGCCCTTAAGCCAGATTGTTTTGAGGAAAATCGAGGAAGTGCAGAAAGCGAATATACCGATAAAAATGATTGCGCCCAGCCATGGAATTATCTGGCGCAAAGACCCGATGAAAATAGTAAATTCTTATATTAATTGGGCCAAGAACGAAACAAAGAAAAAAGTGGTTATAGTTTACGAAACCATGTGGGAGTCTACAGCGAAAATGGCTAAACAAATAGCTGATGGAATTATGGATGCGGGTGGTATTGACGTTAAACTGTATGATGTCAATTCAGCGGATCGTACTGAAGTTATTAAGGAGATGCTTGATGCAAAAGGATATTTGATAGGTTCTTCTACGCATGGGAACGATATGCTGCCCAGTATAGAAGGGTTTTTGGGGTTTTTGAAAATCCTAAAACCGAAAAACAGAATTGCAACGGCTTTTGGTTCCTACGGTTGGGCTGGCGGAGCCGTAATGCGGATTGAAGGGGTGCTCAAAGAAACAGGGATTGAGCTTGCACAGCCTTCAATATCTGTTAAATTTGTTCCTGATGAAAATGAAATGAAGCAATGTTACGAGTTTGGCAAAAATTTTGCGCAAAAAATATGAAGGGAGGACGGAATGAAAAGCATTAAAGGGAGTAAAACTGAAAAAAATCTTTTAGCAACGTTTGCAGGCGAATCGCAGGCAAGGAACAGATACACGTATTTTGCATCTGCGGCAAAGAAAGAAGGCTATGAACAAATTTCTTTTCTCTTTACTGATACTGCTGAAAATGAGAAAGAACATGCAAAGGTATTTTTCAAGTATTTAGAAGGCGGCGATGTTGAAATTACGGCAACTTACCCGGCAGGTGTTATCGGTAAAACAACAGAAAATTTGAAAGAAGCCGCGGCAGGTGAAAATTTGGAATACTCCAAATTATATCCAGAATTCGCAAAAATTGCTGAAGCGGAAGGTTATCCGGAAGTTGCCGCGTCCTATAGGGCGATTGTTGTTGCAGAAAGACAGCATGAAAAAAGATACCTGGCGCTCTTAGAAAATATTAAAAACAACAGAGTATTCAAAAGAGAAAAAATTACAAAGTGGAGATGCAGAAACTGCGGGTATATTCATGAAGGCGCAGAAGCTCCAAAAGAGTGCCCCGCCTGCAAACATCCGACTGCGTATTTTGAGCTTTTAGGTGAAAACTGGTAAAAATGTTAAAACTCCCCTAGACCGAACCCCCACTGTCCCCCTTTGCTAAAGGGGGAGGAAAAGGGGGTTGTTAAGAATAGAAGGGGAGTTGTAAAATGAATATAATAGAATTAAAGCGTTTATATAGGTTAAGAAAAGGCGAGATCATTTCTAGGCTGAATGAGTTCGGCTGTGTTTTACGCAAAGGCGCGCGTAAAAGCGCGCAAAAAGACATTTTCCCTGAATTGTGTTTCTGCCTGTTCACTCCCCAATCAAAAGCAAAAAGCTGCTGGGAAGCTGTATCCATTCTTAAAAACAATAAATTGCTTTTCTCCGGCGAAGCCCAACAAATCAGCGAACATCTCAATAAAGTCCGTTTCAAAAACAATAAAGCAAGATATGTGACAGAATCCCGTAAAATTATGGGTGAATTGCATAAAAGATTGCTTGATCCCAAAGAACAAGCCAATACTTTTGAGCTCAGAAATTGGATTGTGAAAAATATTAAGGGAATCGGATATAAAGAAGCCAGCCATTTCCTTAGAAATATCGGGCTTGGGGAAAACCTGGCGATTTTAGACCGGCATATCCTGAAAAATATGAAAGCTCTGGGGGTTATAAAAGAAATTCCAACATCAATTACGCCGAAAAAATATTTTGAAATAGAAGAAAAACTCAAACAATTTTCTAAGAAAATCAAAATCCCGATTTCTCACCTGGATTTGCTTTTTTGGTCTAACGAAACCGGAGAGATATTCAAATAAACTAAATGGAAAAAATTGTATTAGTAGGAAATCCGAATGTCGGAAAAAGCGTTATATTTAATTGCCTGACAGGCAATTATGTAACCGTGTCCAATTATCCGGGAACCACCGTAGATGTTTCGGACGGACTGGTGAAGTTGAACAATAAAGTATATCAGGTTATAGATACTCCTGGGGTAAATTCTCTTATTCCGCATTCAGAAGATGAAATAGTCACTTCAAATATATTGCTTGAAGGAGACATTAAAGCAGTAATCAATGTTCTTGACAGTAAGAATCTCGATAGAAGCCTTATTCTTACCCTTGAATTGATAGAGACAGGATTGCCATTGATAGTAGTACTCAATATGCATGACGAAGCCAAACAGCGCGGTATTAATATTGATGCAGAGGCGCTTTCTTCAACCCTGGGATTAAGCATAGTCAAAACTGTTGCTATAACAAAAGAAGGCATACCGGAGTTGAAAGGACTGCTCTCCCAAGAAATAAAACATGACAGTCCAAATTTTAAAATAGAATATAATGAAATAATTGAAGACTCATTGAGCAATATTAGAAAGGAATTGCCGGCATTTTTGAAAGATAACCGCGCTTTTGCTTTAAGGCTGCTTGCGTCGGATCTTGAAGACGAAAAAATATCAAAATATCTGGTAAAGGAAACTGTTGAAAAAGTACATTCAATAAAAAATTTTTGCCGGAAAGAACTTTCAAAGCCGGTTGAAGCGGTGCTGATGGATGAAAAACTTAAAATTACGGGAAAACTTTTTAAAAAAACCCTGAAGTTCTCGGCGCCGTTGAACCGGGTAATACAGGATTTTTTGGGCCGGATGACTTTGCGGCCTTTCAGCGGCCTGATAATTCTCTTTTTTGTGCTGTTAGTAATGTATGAGTTTGTCGGCAGGTTTGCCGCAGGCGCAATGGTGGATTTTTTTGAAAATACAATTTTCAAAGGTTACATTAATCCGGTATTCATGAAATTATTTGAAAAGTATATTCACATCGCGTTTATTAATGAATTATTTATCGGAGAATATGGAATAATAACCATGGCATTGACTTACGCGTTTGCTATTGTTTTGCCTATAGTAACCGTTTTTTTTATTTTTTTCGGATTATTGGAAGATTCCGGGTATTTACCCAGGTTATCCGCTCTTTCAGACAGATTGTTCAGCAAAATCGGACTCAATGGCCGGGCGATACTTCCCATGGTGCTGGGTTTAGGCTGTGGGACTATGGCAGTTTTAACTTCGAGAATACTTGATACTAAAAAGGAAAGGCTGCTGGTAACCTTGCTGCTTGCGTTATGTATCCCGTGTTCCGCGCAGCTGGGTGTAATCCTGGGATTGTTGGGAAGCATATCATTTACAGGTTTTATAATTTGGTTTCTTTCCATCCTCTCATCATTTGTCCTTGTGGGTTTCGTGGCGTCAAAAATTGTTAAAGGCGAAAAGAGCCGCTTTATCCAGGAATTGCCGCCGATAAGGATTCCAAAAATCAGCAATATTCTCGTAAAAACATTCGCAAGAATCAAATGGTACCTGAAGGAAGCTGTTCCGTTGTTTATTGCAGGCACTCTTTTCCTGTTTTTTTTGAGCAAGTCGGGATTGTTGGGATTTTTAAATAAACTAATGAATCCGATTGTTGTTGATTTGCTGAACCTGCCTATAGAAACTTCATCCGCGTTTATTGTGGGATTTTTAAGAAGAGATTACGGAACTGCGGGCCTTTACATGCTTTATAAGAAAGGAATGATGACAAATCAGCAGGTAGTGGTAAGCCTGATTGTGGTTACATTGTTTATGCCGTGTATAGCGCAGTTTCTTGTAACAATAAAGGAAAGAGGAATTAAAGCTGCCGCAGGGATTATGCTTTTTGTTACGACTTACGCGATTTTGTTTGGCAGTATGGTAAATTTACTGTTAGGCTATTTAGTTAGCTATAAAATTATTAGTTTATAGAGGTAAATAAAATGAACGAAGAAAAAACATCCATTCATGGCCTGTGTCCGGCAAAACAGGAGATAGAGGAAGCTTTAAGCATTATTTGGGAATTAAAAGAAAAAAACAATGACACAAAAGATACTGTATCAAAAAAAATTCATGAAAGTATAGGAAGAGATATCTTCGCGGATTTAGAAAACAAAGGATTCGTTTTATTAAAGGATGCAAAGGTAATGTTCAGCCCGGAAGGGGAGAAAATTGCTAAAGACCTGATCCGCAGGCAAAGGGTTGCCGAGAGGTTGTTATCCGATGTGCTTGATATTGCCGAACCAAGTTCCTTTGCCTGTGATTTTGAACACATACTTTCAAAAGAAGTTGAGGAAAGTATCTGCACTCTTTTGGGGCATCCCAGGCAGTGCCCGCACGGATCTCCTATTCCTGTGGGCGAGTGCTGTGAAAAAGCAAAAGATAGAGTTGACAGCATAATTATTCCGTTATCAAAAATAAAAGCCAATAGCGATGTAAAAATTGTTTATATCCTGGGAGAAAAAGACATTCAACTGCACAAACTGATGTCTTTCGGCCTGGTTCCGGGAAATACAGTGCGTGTTCACGAAACATACCCTTCCTTTATTATCCAGCACGGCGAGACCCAGATTGCCATTGAAGAGGAAATAGCAAAAAACATATTTGTAAAAAAACCCAAATAAAATGAAAGCTAAATTAATTGCTTTTGGTTTGCTTTTAGTGTTATTTGTAAGAGTCCTGATGTTCATAAGTGTTGCCACCGACACTTATGACGAGATGGATTACCTTAAATCCGGCTGGTACCTTGCAAAATACAACACTTGGGATATTGAAAGCACCATAAGACATCCTTCTCTCTCATTTTACACTCACGGCAAAATACTGAATAACTTCCAGTTCAAGGATTGGGATCAAAGGCTTTTCTACGCAAGAGCTTTGATGTCCTTGTTTTCTTTATTGTTGGGTTTTTACATTTTCAAATTTGCCCGGGAGCTTTATGGGAATAAGGCCGGGCTAATCGCGCTGGGGTTGTATTCTTTTTCACCGAATGTGATAGCTCATTCCGGGTTGATTACCACAGATATATTGGTAAGCTGTTTCATGTTTATAACCGTTTATTATTTCTGGAAGTTCAGGGATGATAAGTCAAAAGTAAAATGGGTGCTTGTTTCAGGTGTTTTTCTGGGATTGGCATTACTATCAAAATATACTGCGGTAATTCTTTTTGCGATACTGCCAGTATTCCTGATTGCTGAAAATTTGCTTTACAAAAAGAAACTAAAAGCAGTTTCATTTGTATTTATTATCTTAATAGGGTTATTTGTACTAAATTTAGGGTACGGATTTAACGGAACCTTCGGCAAGCTTGATAAAAGGATATTGAGAAGCAATTTGTTTTTGGCTTTAGATAAAACCGCTGTACTAAATTTACTGCCGCATCCCTATGTAATCGGATTTGACCGCCAACAGCATATAAATGAAATAGGCCACCCCGCGTTTCTTATGGGCAAGTATTCCTATCATGGCTGGTGGTATTATTTCCCCACAGCATTTGCGTTGAAAGAACCTCTGCCAATTTTGTTAATGATTTTGATATTCCTTCTTTTCTTCAAATACCGCCAAATAGGAAAATCTTTGCCTGCTGATTACTTCCTTATCATTCCAGTCGCGATGCTGGTTGTTGTAGCGTGTTTTTTCAATAAAAATAATACCGGGTTCAGGTATTTACTACCGTTGTTCCCGTTTATGTTTGTACTATTGAGCAATCTAGCCAATATAAAAGTTAAACTCATTAAACCGGTTTTTATTGTGTTGCTATTGTGGTACGCTGTAGATAGTTTGCTGGCGCATCCGTATTATATAGCGTATTTCAATGAGTTGGCCGGCGGGTCAAAAAACGGTTATAAATACCTCGCAGATTCAAATCTTGACTGGGGACAGGACAGGAACCTGGTTATCAAATATATGAAAGATAAAAAACTGCAGTTTAATCCTAAAACTCCTGTCGCAGGAAAGATCATAATAAACGCAAATAACCTGGATGACGTTTTTGTCCTTAATAAAAATACGCATAAATGGCTCCGGGATTTTAAACCTTCGGGAAATATCGGGTATTCCTGGCTGATTTATGATATCTCGCAAAGCGATTATGAAAATATTCTGAAAAATAATCCAAGAGTTGAAAAGAAACAGGAAATTCTAGATTCTTATGTAATTAAAATCTCAACCGATATATATTTTTATCTGGAAAAACTTAAAACTGAACCGGAAAACCCTGTTTTGCACAACAATCTGGGTTTTGTGTATTGGTTGAAAGGTGATATTGATAAATCAATCGCGGAATTTTCAAAGGCACTGGAGCTCGACCCCTACCAGGTTGAATATTATTCCAATCTTGCGTATGTTTACAATCAAAAGGGTGATAAGAAGGCCGCATCCGCGCTTATGGGAAGCTATAGGCAGTATTCAGGCAGGTCTATGATGAAAGCGATTTATTATATCCAATATGGAGAGGACAAAATTATCCTTGATAATATTTTTGTCCTCCCGGTATCAGAAATCAAAGTTATGTAGTAGCAAGAACACTGTTTTGAGCGACATTGAGATATTTAGGTGAAAAAACCGTTAAGAAATTGACATGTTTGACGACCGTAGGGAGGAGTTTGTCAATTTTAGGTTTTTGAACCGTCC